>JAHEHJ010000068.1 GCA_024644655.1 Flavobacterium sp. | reverse complement strand
GCAGTAAACGTAAAAGTTAAGGTTCCAGCCGTTTGTGCATTTAATTGTGCAGACAAACTACTGATTAAAAAAAGTCCTATAATATTCAGTATTATTTTTTTCATAATATTAAAATTTAATTATGCTTTGGAGCATTATATTATTTATTTTCTAATGGCAATTTTAAAGTTATTTTAGCAGTTTCTGCTAATGTTTTTTTAGCTAAAGAAGGCACGTCTATTTTATAATCTGCCAATTTAATAGTAAAACTTCCAGAAATCAATATACCACCATCACTAGTTACACTCATTTTAGTTTTAACTTTATTGGTAACACCATGAATGGTTAAATCTCCTTCTACGTCATAACTACCACTTTTCCCATTAAAACCAACCACTTTTCCTTTAAAACTTGTCTTTGGAAGTTTATCACTTTCTAAATAATTTTCATTGAAGTGTTCTTCCATCAAAGGAGATTTAAACTTAAAGGACTTTACCATCCCTTGAACCACAAGTTCTCCTGATGTTTTATCAAACAAACTTGAAACCGTTGTATTATTACCAATCACTTCATCAAGCGCGCCTGGAACAGTAGCATCAAACTTAATTTCTCCTGCTCTAGTAATCATTTTTTGTGAATAAGTAACCCCTCCTATTAAAAGTGCTACTACTAGTATTGCTATTTTTTTCATTTCTATTATTTTTTTAAATTACGGTTGAAATCCTGTGTTTTTCCATTGCAAAATCAATTTGATTTTGGCTTTTGATAAAGGTGCACCTCCTTTAGGCATAGTTTTAGTCGTGTCAATATCTCGGATAGTACTTCCATATTCAACACTTTGTCTAATGGTTTCATAATCAAACAATTCTGTGTAATTCCCCTCTGAAGTATTACCTTGAAAATGACATGTAGTACACTGACTATCAAATAAAGGTTTAATGTTCTTTTCAAAAGAAGGATTGTCTACATACCCACCAATCTCATCATATGTACTTGATTCGCAAGATCCTAATATCCCTATTGAACCAATTGCTAAAATTAAAATAAGTTTTTTCATAATTAAAATACTCTATACATGTTAAACCCAAAAAATATTCCTCTCTGTCCCGCATCCCATTGACCTAATCCATTTGTAAAATAAGCCACATCATTCATAGCTTGGCTATTGGAAAAAACCATTTGGAAAATATGTCCTCCAGTATCAATATCCATTCCTATAGACAATGGATTATAATAGGGTGTGTCTTTCATTTTATTCATACGAGCTGCATAATCAATATTAAAACTCATACGTTTTGATACTTTAAATCGTCCTCCAGTTGCAATTAAAAATTGATCCTTATTTTCTTGTGTAGGCTCATATAAATTTTTATGCACTAATATGGGATTAACTTCTATGGAAATGGATTCATTCAATTTACTAGAAATCAATAATTGTGAAGTAAAGGCCAATCGATCTGAAAATTTTAATTCTGGATCAATCTCTTTTTTTAAAGCACTATTAACATCAACAGTATTATAAACTACAATTGTAAAAGGAAAACCTGATTCCATTTGGTTTGCAATTCTTAATTTTGAAGTACCTTCATAGGTTTTATTATAAGTATGTCTTGACAATCCCAATGACAACCAATTTGTAACTCCATATATCCCTCCTAATTTTGTGTAAGCCGCATCTAATCCAAAGAAATTATCTAATCCATGAGTTGCATCTCCAAAACGGTGTGATACCACAAAATACCATTCATGTTTGGCAGGTAATTTAGTGGATTGAATATTACATATCTGTAATCCTTTAAATGCTGCGGATGTTGCAACTTTTTCTTTTGGCGCCGAATCGAGTTCATTCATTAAGTCATCTTGAGCATTTGCAATATTAAATGCAAATAACAAAAATGCAGAACAGGCAATTTTAATTAATTTCATAGTATATTTATTTAGTATTTGATATATTACATTGATCCAATTTCAACTCCCCTAATAAATCGTCAAAACCTACAACTCTTCCTTTTATAGTAACTTTTTGACCATTTTTCAAATTAGAATCAGCAGCATTTAAATTACAATTCACTGAATTGTCTAATATAACTTCTTTTGCATTTACTGAGGTAATTGTTCCAGAAATAGCAACTGGTTTTTCTAAATATTTTTTGTTAGCTCCATTTACATCTGAAGTAAATTCATTAACAACAGCTGTTGAAGCAACTGTGTAAGCAGCATCCTCTGATTGTATATCTCTTTGTCCAGCATGATACGCATAATAGCGTGCTCCGAAAAAACCAGCTGTACCTAATACAACTATTAATAGTAAAATTTTAACTTTTTTATTCATTATAATTAATTTAATATTCTTTTAAAATCGATTCTAAAAACATTATTTGAAAATTAAAATTTATCTTTTCTTTAACTTTCTTAACTGTTATACCCATTAAACAAATAACAACAAGATAACCCTACCATCATTAAACAAAAAACCCCATAAAAGTCAAAAAAAAATAGCCAAACTGTATTTTTTAAACAGAAATCAAGCCAAATTCTTTCAAAGTAACTAAAGGCTTCGAAAACCAAAACAACTCAAAATCATTGAATTGCATTTCAAAATCTTGTTTTAATTCTGCAAAAGTAAAGGTCTTATTCTGACTTGCGCTTATATAATTCATTGTTTTTAACAACCATTCACCTTTCTCTTTTTCTACTGTAATATCAAACCGAGTTTGTTTAGCATGAAAAAACAACTTCATGTTCTCCCAACTCACGCCTTTTTTGGTCTTGTGAATAATTTCAATTTGAGGCGTACCGCCCAACCAAATAATTCGAGCAGTAGGCTTTACAACTAATAAAGGCTCATTCTCTATACATTCAATAATATAATCAGAAGGGATAGTGCTCTCAGGGATTTTGAAATCAAACCACTCTTGCAAGTCAAATTCAAAACAAATTCCATGCATATAATTAAAAAGTGCCTTCTTCAATCCAAATGAAAAACGATCATGATCGATTCCTGTAGTATCCCGAAAAGTAATATCATTATGTGCAAAAGTGATATCCTTCATTTCAGGAATAACACCAAACAATTCAGGATCCATTCCTACTGGACTGTGAGCTGTCATGGCAAATTGATGCCAAAAACCCGACTGGATAATACCCAACTCAAATAATTGACGGACCATCTCCAAACTATCAACAGTTTCCTGTACCGTTTGTGTAGGATACCCATACATCAAATAAGCATGTACCATTATACCGCTATCAGTAAAATGACGGGTAACTTGTGCCACTTGTGAAACGGTAACGCCTTTCTTAATTAAAGCTAATAATCGATCAGAAGCAACTTCCAAACCTCCTGAAACCGCAATACAACCAGAGGCTTTAAGTAAAATACACAAATCGGAAGTGAAACTTTTTTCAAATCGGATATTGGTCCACCAAGTAACCACAAGTTCTCGACGCAATAGCTCTAACGCTACTTCTCGCATTAAAGCAGGAGGTGCTGCTTCATCTACAAAATGAAATCCACGCTCTCCTGTTTGTGCTATCATCTCCTCCATTCTATCAACTATCAACTTAGCCGCAATTGGCTCATATACTTTAATATAATCCAATGAAATATCACAAAATGTACATTTCCCCCAATAACAACCATGGGCCATAGTAAGCTTATTCCAACGTCCATCACTCCACAAGCTGTGCATCGGATTCGCTATTTCTATTACTGAAATATAGCGGTCTAACACCAAATCAGAATAATCAGGAGTACCTACTTCACTTTGTTTATAATCATGTCTATGGGTGTTGTTTTTATAAACTACTTGACCACCTTCCAACAAAAAAGTTCGTTTATAAGACACTTCTTCAGCACTTGAATGATTTAAGGAACTCATTAATAGTTCTATTGGCAATTCACCATCGTCCAAAGTGATAAAATCAAAAAACTGAAACACTCGAACGTCTTTAATATCCCGTAGTTCTGTATTGGGAAAGCCTCCTCCCATTGCAATTTTGGTCTTTGGAAAATGACTTTTTATATACTGAGCACAACGAAAAGCACTATACAAATTTCCTGGAAACGGTACTGAAATACAAACCAATTTAGGTTGCATTTCTACCATCCGTGCATCTAACAATGGTAATGCAATACCATCCATATAGGTAACCGCTCCTTGAAGATGTCCATAAAGTTCATCAAATGAGTTGGCACTTCGCCCCAATCGCTCAGCATACCGGCTGAATCCAAAATGAGAATCTACACACTCTACAATGAAATCTGAAAGGTCTTCTAAATATAAAGTAGCCAAATACTTGGCCTTATCCTGCATTCCCATGGTTCCAAAGGCCCATTCCATATCATCCAATTGATCAAAACGAGAAGCTTGTGGCAAAAAATGTCCCGAACATATTTGGCGCGCCAAAGTAGGACTAGTTCCTTCCAAAAAGGAAATTACGGAATCAATCGTGGTACAATATTCTTTTCGCAATTCAAAAATACGATTGGAATTCTCAGAAATTCCACTTACAGTGACACTTGAAAACATAGCCTCCAATCCCACTTTTGAAAACAACTCTAAAATCACTTCAATACCCAGATCCATTTGAAAGGATGAAATCTGTTTTGTATTCAAAAACCCCTTTAAATAAGCAGTAGCCGGATAAGGGGTGTTGAGTTGTGTAAAGGGTGGCGTTAGTAAGAGTATATCTTTCATAGTATCTATTGACAAACAAAAGTAACGGTTTAGTACTCAATAAAAAAATCCCAAAACAATGCTTGGGATAGTATATTTTCTTTTTTCGGAAAACAAGGTCAATATTCTTTTGAAAAAAGATTACCTTCCTTCTTTTCTTCTTTGAGCTACAAAAACAGTCAGTTTTTTACCATACATCGATTTTAACACTTGTGGTGTCATCGATTTCTGAATCGTGTCTAAATATTTCAAGTTGATATCATAAATTTCAGCTAAAGTCACATAAGGAGCTACTTCGTGATCCGCATGATTAACTGCAAAATTAGTAGTATACAAATACTTGCGTTTCAAAATATCTTTTTGGGAAGCTTCTATAGTAGCTACTTCATCCATTTTATTACTCTTATAAGCTTTAAATTTCTTTTCAATACAATCTAAATCCTGGTCTACAAAACGGGAGACTACTTTTCGGTACTCATCATATAACTCTTGATTTTTTGAGCCTGTAATCTTAGCATCAGCAGTGAAAAAATCCAATGAAGTCTCAATGTTCATTGTCCCTTTCTCTGCAAAAAACGGAATGTTATTATCTAACGAATTGGTTACTCCTCTATCCAAAAACAAATATAACATCTCGGGTGACTGCAAATCAAATGAACTTGTGAAATGAGAATCTCCATTAATGGTAATCGTATCTATTGCAACCAATGTAGTATCTTGTATTCGCTGTATATATAAAGTCCCTTTTTTCAACCCATTAATATTCCCTGTAACTACAAAGTTTTTAGTACTCTTTTTCTCAGTACAAGAAACAAGAAGTAAGAAAGTAAAAATGGCAATTAGTGATTTGTTCATAAATAGAATTTTTGGCAATAATACTAAAAAAAATCCTCAATTGGAATGACCAAATGAGGATTTAAATCAACACAGTATTGATTATCCTTTTAACCAAGCTGCATTCAGTTTTTCTTTAGTTGTATCGGCCATTTTATAGCCATCAACTTCCATTACAGAGGCTTTAACTTTTCCAGTAAGGATTTGTGCTTCTCCTGCTCTTTTTATATCTATAGTTATAGAATCACCTTCTTTCCAATTTTGACTCTCCATTATCATTTCATAAATATTGTCCAAATTATAGGCTTTCCCATTAATCTTAGTAATAATATCTCCACCTTTAATACCCAATGAATTCATAAAAGAATTAAGTTCCGAAGTTGGAATAACTACAATTTCTTTCGTATTAGGATTAATAGTAATATAAGGTGTTGATTCATCTTTCAAAAACGGATTACCTGGCACTTCTATTTTAGCTTTAATTACTCCCATTTTCAAAAAGTAATCGGCATATGGAATAGGCTCTTTACCCGAAACATAAGTTGCTAAAAAGGCCCCTACTTCAGGATAGGTCAATGATGTAATCTTTGCAAATAATTCATCATCGTTAAAAGGCTTCATCGGACCATATTCATTTGATAATTTTTTCATTAAATCCAATATACCGCGCTCTCCATTACTTTTTTCACGAATAATAATATCAATACACATACCAATTAATGCTCCTTTTTCATATACATTCAAATATTGATCTTTATAAGGCGGAACTAACACATTTGCACTCATTTCAGTAAACGGCATAGTATCATTCATACTAGAAGCATTAGAAATCTTACCCGCCATTCGATTATAAAATTCTTCTGCCCCAATTAAACCTTGATTTACTTGGAACAAATTCGCGAAATATTCTGTACAACCTTCATACATCCATAAATGCTTAGACATCTTTGGATCATTGTAATCAAAATATTGAATTTCTTTAGAATGAATACTTAATGGAGTTACCGTATGGAAAAACTCATGAGATACTACATCTTTAATTTGCTCACCTAATGCATCGGCTGGCATAGATTCAGGAAAACAAACCGATGTGGATGTATGATGCTCTAAAGCACCAAAACCTTTAGCATCAGATTTATTCATATCCGACAAATATAATAAAACTGTATACCGCTTATTGGTATTAATAGAACCCAAAAATGCTTTTTGAGCACGCATTGTTTTTTCTAAATATGGCAATAATGTTTTGGCAGAATGAGCTCCTGTTGGTGAATACACACTAAATAAGATTTGCATTCCATCTACTGTGAAAGTTTCATAATCAGGCTTAGAATACATTATCGGATTATCGACCAAATCAAAATAACGGGTAGTAGAAAATTGATCTACTGTAGCACTAGCATCAGCATCCACCAAAGAAGTAGTTCCAAAAAGTGTAGCTGGATGCTTTACTGTCATCGTGTATTTGATTTCTTTTTTTCCATCAAAATACCCCACAAAACAATGGTTATTCAACATGAAATTTTGTCCTTCTAATATGTTACTTCCCGCTGGTGAAAATATATCTTCTCTACCAAACCCACTTCCTTTTTCAGTATCATATGTATCATTTACCCAATAGGTTATTTTGGCTAATGCTTTGGCATTGGATATTTTCCATGAATTATCATCTGTTTTAGCAGTTGCTATTTCTTTGCCTGCAGCATCAAAAGCTTTTAAATCATCTACCAATTTTCCATAATTATCATAGGAATAGGTACCTGGCACTGTTTTAGGGATATGAAAAATAATATCATTAGTAGTCAGCTTTGGAGCTGTAATTGTCACCATAACTTTATCGTCTTTCACTTGGTTTAAATCAATTGCGACTTTTACTTCTTCAGTTATTAAAGGTTTTTTTTGTGCAATTGCATTAAAATTAAAAACTGTTAAAGCAAAAAGGGCACTAAGGATTAGTTTTCTCATTTTTATAATTTATTTTATCAATAAGTTCGCAAATGTAACTAATAGTTACAATTACAATTTAACATTTTTAGATATCCTTAACGCATTTGATAAGTTATCGTTTAAAACATAATAAAAAAGAGCTCTTTATAAGAGCTCTTGTATCAATCAAATTTATTCTTAATATAATATTTACTATCTAAATCATCATCAAAATCATCTATTATTGGCTTTGGTTTTGGCTTACTTCCTACAGCTTTCTTTTTCCAAATCTCAAAATGATCTTTTGACAATCGCTTGCGCATTAATTCGGTAACTTCATTTTCAGTTAATCCAAATTCTTCTTTTACTACTTCAAAAGGCTTTCGCTCCTCTTGAGCCATACTAACAACTCGTTCCAGTTGCTCATTGTTTAATTCAACTAATCTACTTTTTTTCATTGCTGTAAAAGCATTTTTAGGGGTTGTAATTCGTTAATTGTATTTCAATATTAATAAAAAAAAATAATTAGTTAGCAAACATGCACCTATTTTTTTTCATCTGATAATTTAGCCACTCGCTTTTTTTGAAATGGAATAACCAATAAATTCTTTAATCTATTATGTTCTTCGGCATGCATATGCGTATCAATCCCATAGACAAGTTGGTCACGACTCATCGTTTTATATGTTCCAAACAAACGATCCCAAACCGAAAATATATTCCCATAATTACTATCCGTATAGGGCAACTTATAATGATGATGAACTTTATGCATATCAGGAGATACTATAATATAACCCAATAGGGTATCTAATTTAGATGGCAATACTACATTAGCATGATTGAATTGGGTAGCTACAACTGACAAAGTCTGATATAAAAAAACCAACCACATCGGACTTCCCACGACCAATACACCTATAGTAGTAAACACAAAACGAATAACACTTTCACCTGGATGATGCCGATTAGCTGAAGTAGTATCTATAGTAGCATCAGTATGATGTATTAAATGAAAACGCCATAAAAAAGGTATTTTATGCTCTATATAATGAACCAAATACGCTCCTATAAAATCTAAAAGCAACAATCCTAAAATAGCAAACAACCAAGGTTGTAAAGGTGGCAATACGTTTAAAATTCCAAAATGATGAACCTGGGACCAATTGGCAGTCTTAAGTAAAATTAGAGCCAAACAAAAATTAACTACCATAGTGGTAATCGTAAAAAAAATATTGATCCCCGCATGCTGCCACTTATGGTATTCAAGTTTTTTAAAAGGAACCACAATTTCAATTAACCAAAAAAAAGCAATCCCAACTGCTAAAATCAAAGCACGGTGTGCCGGGGGTATAGTCGAAAAATAGTGAATTAACTCATGCATAAAGTAAGTTTTATTCAAATATAATAAAACGTTTTATTGGATGATTCTAAAGGTTAAATTAATTCTAGGACCTATAACTTTAGTTGTTTTGGGCACTTGATGTTTCCAAAAATGCTGAGTTGTACCCTGCATTACCAATAAACTACCCGAAGTCAAAGTTAGTTGAAGTTTGTGTGCTTTACTACTATTATGCTGCAAATGAAAACGTCGCGAAGCACCCAAACTGATAGAAGCAATAACTGGATTAACTCCCAATTCTTTTTCATCATCAGCATGCCAACCATTACTATCTTTTCCATCTCGATAATAATTCAATAAAACAGTTGTGAATGGTACTTGGCATATTGCCTCAACTTCTGCTTTTATTTCTAATAACAAGGGGGTCCAAGAATGTGGATGCATTATAAGGTTTGAATAAGCATAAGGCTTCCCTTCATTTCCATACAATGCAGTTAATCTAGGCTGTGGATAGGTCTTCCCAAAAACGGTAATTGAATCGTGTTGCCAAGGCACTTCTTTAACTAGACTTGAAAAATATTTAGTAGCACGCTCCGTATTAATAAAATTGGGATAGTAATCAATTTCTGCATCAGGAACTTGAAAAACTATTTTTTCAGAAGGAAAAAGAGAATTAATAGCATCCATGTACTATTTTCTTTTGAACATAGTAAAGTTCACATTCATAATCACTATCGCTAAAATAATCAATAGTATGCCTATCCATTGAGATAGCACTACCGTTTCGTCCAATATAACATAGGCCATCATTACTGAAACGGGTAATTCCAATGACGACACTATACTACCCAATCCAATTCCTGTATGAGGAAAACCTGAATTCATCAACATAGGGGGTATTATGGTTCCAAATAAAGCTAAAATTAATCCCCATTTCCCAAAAATACTAAAGTGAAATGGAGTTACTTGAGTGAATATGGCGAAACTAAAAACAATTACAGCTCCACCCAATAACATATACAAACTGCGTTGCGCACTTGATATGCCTAAGGCAACTCGATTTGCTGTAAACATGGTTGTAGTAAAAGAACCAGCAGCTAACAATCCCCATAATATACCTCTCCAATCTAAATCCAATTCTTTTGCCATTAAATTAGTAGCCAACGCTGTACCAACTAAAACTATAAATACCGAAATTATTTTTTGAATAGATGGGGCTTTTTTATCTAAAACCCATTCTAATAATACACCCATCCATACGGTTTGCATCAACAATACTATACCAATAGAAACAGGAATATAACGCACCGCCAAATAATAAAACACACTGGTCATTCCAAGTGAAGAACCCGCTAACATTAACTGAAAAACATTACGCGTCGTAGCTTTAACAACACCCGAACGCTTATTGTTTTTATTCTTTTGAAATAAATTAATCAGTAATATACCAGTAATCCCCAATACAAATTGGGCCGTAGTAACCTCAGCAGTGGTATAGTGTTCTTGGTAGGCTAACTTTACAAAGGTGGCCAGCATACCATAACTTGTAGCTCCTAAACCCACTAATGCGACTCCCTTTAATACATTATTGTTTGACATATTCCATTTTTAAAAAGCGGACAAAGATATAGAATAGAAACGGTATACAAGAAGTATTTAAAAAACAAAAACCATCATTTTTCAATGATGGTTTTTTTATTGAGCCGGCAGAGGGACTCGAACCCACGACCTGCTGATTACAAATCAGCTGCTCTAGCCAACTGAGCTATGCTGGCGTCTCAATGTGTGTGCAAATATAATAGTGAAAATGAATTCTCCAAAACTTTTTTTCACTTTTTTATAGTTTTTTTATTCTTAAAGGGCGTTGATTTTATCAACCAATTGATTAGCAGTTTGTTCTAATTCAATATTAATTTGCTTGAAATGTGTTTTTTTATTCTCCACTTTCTTAGCATTCACTTTTGTAATTAATGCATCAAACGAAGCAATAGCCTCATCAATGATTGCATTAGATTGATCTGAAGGTTTTCCAGAAGAAGTCATTTCATAAATGTATACCGCTTCAATAATATCTCCTAAAACAAAATTGATGTCTTTTTTTAAATTCTTAATACTTCCCATTTCGTGTAAATTTTAAATTTGGCGCAAAATTACATTAAATCTTTAGAATAGTAACTACGAAATATAAATTTCTAACACTGTAGCCTGACCATTCAATTGAAAATCAGTTAAAAATGCAGGAATTAATATGGTGTCCCCTAAAGTATATTGATAAACTTCACCCTCTAAAGTGAGTTCAAACTGTCCACCCACACACATATAAACCGTAAATGAATTCGTTGTCTTAGAAACCTTTACAGTACCATCTAGCTCAATTACATTTGTGGTAAAGTAGGGACAGTCTACAATAGTATTGGAACAATTAGGTAAGGTTTTATATGTTCTTTGAGCATCAACTACTTGATAATTAATAGCTTCTAATGCTAAATCATTATGCAATTCTCTTGTATTTCCATGTATATCTACCCTATCAAAGTCATAAATACGATAGGTAATATCCGAGGTTTGCTGAATCTCGGCAATTAATATCCCAGCTCCTATTGCATGTATAGTACCTGTAGCTAAAAAGAAAACGTCTCCTGCTTTTACTTTTTTTGTGTCTAACAATTCTAATATGGTTTTATCAGCTACATGCTTTGTATATTCTTCAGGATTGGACTGTTCTTTAAACCCAACAATCAAACGAGAATCTGGATCGGCCTGCATCACATACCACATTTCTGTTTTCCCAAAAGTGTTATGTCGCTTTTGCGCTAAGGCATCATTAGGATGCAATTGTATAGATAAATCTTCTCGAGCATCCAAATATTTAAAAAGCAAAGGAAACTGATTTCCATAGGTAGCATACACTTTAGTCCCTAATACCGATTCAGTATATTCTTCAATCAAATCCACTAATGATATACCGGCATACACACCATTGGCTATAATACTTACCTCATTTTCAACCGTAGAAATTTCCCAACTCTCTCCTGTAATATCAGTAGTTATAGACTTATTCAAATAAGTCTTTAATTTGGTTCCTCCCCATATTCGGTCTTTAAATATAGATTCAAACTGCAACGGATATAATTTCATAACGGTATTTATTTTAGCAAACATACTGCGTTTTAAGCATTTCAATGAAATGAAAAGTGAATTTTTAACATTTTCAATACCTATGCATTCCAGTACGTATCCAATAATCCAAATAAATGCATTACTAATCTAATAGGAACCAATCGGATATAAAAGATAGATATAGCATGGATATAGCATGGATATAGCATGGATGCTTTACTAAATCCATACGAATACAAGCGGAATTAGTTATCAAAACTATATTCGAAAAGTAGTAGTAATGAGTTGCAATAAAAAAAAACTAATCCGCTACTAAACTATATAATTCGAATTAAAAAATGAATGAAAGGAAGCTTACTATGTATGCAGTATCGATTACAACCCTTTATAGGTCACGAAATTTCTAGGGGTCTCATAAAGCACTACTTCTAATTCTTTAGTGCTAGAAATGTAGGGGCGTAATTTATTCCAAATCACAACCGCAATATGCTCGGCAGTAGGGTTTAAATCAATAAATTCGGGTACGTCCAAATTGAGATTCTTATGATCAAATGCGATTTCAATATGCTCTTTAATCAAATCTGATAAAACTTTAACATCCATCACAAAACCAGTCTCAGGATCAATTTCACCTGTAACAGAGACTACCAATTCATAATTATGACCATGAAAATTAGGATTGTTACAAAGCCCAAAAACAGCTTCGTTTTGCTCCATACTCCAATCCTTGCGATACAATCTATGTGCCGCATTAAAATGGGCTTTACGCGAAACGGTTACTTTCATACTGTTTTTTTTATAATTTATGATCTTCTAGGTAATGGTAAAATTCATCAAAAATGATTTTGAACCAAACGGTATATAGGTCCGGATTCAGTCTCATATCCGTTCTCACGTCTTCAATACACATCCATTTCCAAGATTCCACTTCTTCTTTATTAATAATAGGCTCATCATCATAATACCCTATCATCACATGGTCAAGCTCGTGTTCGGTTAATCCATTATCAAAAGGAGCTTTATAAATAAAATGAAACAACTCTTTCAACTCAGTGGTAAAACCCATCTCTTCAAACAATCGTCGGGTTCCTGCCTCTACATTGGTCTCTCCATTGCGCTGATGACTGCAACAAGTATTAGTCCATAATAATGGAGAATGGTATTTTTGGTGAGCTCGTTGCTGCAACATAATTTCATTTTGCTTATTCAACACAAAAACCGAAAAAGCTCGATGCAATACCGCCTTTTCATGTGCCTCCAATTTATTCATCAATCCAATTGGCTCATCATGCTCGTTAACCAAAATTACTTGCTCTTCTACCATAGTTTTATATAATCGTTCAAAAATACAAAAAAAGAAGTATGTCCCCAGTTTCTCCTACTACAACAACCGTTAAACTTTCCTTAAATCATTTTCAATTACCACCTAACTGAATTTACTTTACATGAAAGGAATTATTGTCTTAGTATGAATGTAAATCAATCACCATGAGAAAGCCCATCTACTCCCTCGTTTTTGTAGTGTCATTATTCATTTTGAATGCGTGTGGCCAAACTCACAACTCTCCTGCCAACATTTCCAAAAAATCTAGTATGAAAAATGTAATTTCAAAACCCGAAAACCCGTATTATTCGAATTCAGACACAACCAAATTGAATCTAACCGATTTAGAATGGAGTAAAGTCATATCCCCTGATTTATATGCTGTAGCTCGTCAAGCCGACACCGAAAGAGCTTTTACAGGCAAAATGTGGGAGAGTACTACCAAAGGAACCTATTACTGTGCGGCCTGTGGTTTAAAATTATTCCAATCAGAACAAAAGTTTGTTAGTAGCTGCGGATGGCCTAGTTTCTTTGAACAAGAGAACAAAAACAGTGTGGTGTTCAAAGACGATAACTCCTATGGTATGAAACGAATAGAAGCGCTTTGTGGAAGATGCAACAGCCACCTAGGTCACTTGTTTGATGATGGCCCAGCCCCTACTGGTAAACGCTATTGTATGAATGCCATTTCATTAGATTTTGTACCTGATACTATTACTCCTGAACCCAATAAAAATACAGAAACTATCATTCTTGGTGGTGGATGTTATTGGTGTGTGGAAGCCGTTTACGAACAACTAGAAGGAGTAGAAAAAGTGGTTTCGGGCTTTGCAGGTGGAACAGTAGAAAATCCTAGCTATGAAGAAGTTTGTACCGGAACAACAGGCGCTGCAGAAGTAGTCGAAATTACTTATGACAAAACCAAAACCAATTTGGACGAACTATTCAAAGTATTCTTTACCGTTCATGACCCTACTACGCTCAACCGACAAGGAGCCGACGTGGGCACCCAATATCGCTCGGTAATTTTCTATAAAAATGAATCACAGAAGAAAGCTGCAGAAAGTATTATTTCCGAATTGAATACCAATCATGTATATACCTCTAAAATAGTGACTACTCTTGAACCTTTTAAAGCCTTTTATAAAGCCAAAGACTATCACCAAAACTATTATCAAAACAATCAATCCCAACCCTATTGCCAAATGGTAATCCAACCCAAATTGGAAAAATTTGAGAAAGTATTCAAAGACCGATTAAAAAAGAAACACTAACTAATCAGAAAAAAAGAAATATAGCACCTCGAGTAAGAGATTATTTCAGGAGAATTTCGGCAATTTTCAAGGCGCATTTTTCGCCATCAATAGCAGCAGAAATAATACCTCCCGCATAACCCGCTCCTTCACCACAGGGATATAACCCTTTGATTTGTACATGCTCTAAAGATTCAAAATCTCTTGGAATTCGTACTGGAGAAGACGTTCTGCTTTCGGGTGCATGAAGAATGGCATCATTAGTCATATAGCCTCGCATGGATTTTCCAAACTCCACAAAACCTTGTCGCATAATTTGACTCAAAAAACCCGGGAATACTTCTCCCATTTCCACAGAAGTGGTTCCGGGTACATACGAAGTTTTAGGAATGGAAGCTGATACTTTATTTTGAGTAAAATCAATCATGCGCTGTGCAGGAACTTTTTGAGTTTCACCTGCTAATCGCCATGCTTTTTGTTCAATTGATTTTTGAAATTCCATACCAGCCAAGGCACCATAGTGCGCAAAAGGTTTGAAATCCTCTAATTTAAGTTCCACAACTATCCCAGAATTTGCAGTGGCTTGATCACGCTTAGAAGGTGACCATCCATTGGTAACTACTTCACCCGGACTTGTAGCACAAGGGGCTATTACACCACCAGGACACATACAAAACGAATACATTCCTCTCCCATTTACTTGTTTTACTATAGAATAAGGTGCGGGTGGCAAATGCTCTCCTCTAAAATCACAACTGTATTGTATTTGATCGATCAACTCTTGGGGATGCTCTGCTCGAACTCCTAATGCAAAAGGCTTGGCTTCAAGATATACTTTTTTACGATCCAAAAGTTCAAATATATCTCGAGCGGAATGACCTGTAGCCAATATCACTTTTTGCGCAGCAATTGTATCGCCCTTCTGAGTTACAATCCCATGTATTTCGTTGTCTTTTATAACAAAATCAGTGACCCGTGTTTCAAATAAAACCTGTCCACCACAGGATATGATTTTTTCTCGAATATCTTGTATAATTTGAGGCAACTTATTGGTGCCGATATGAGGATGAGCCTCAACCAATATATCGGGCGTAGCACCAAATCCCACTAATAATTTTAATATACGATCTACATCGCCTCGTTTTTTAGAGCGGGTATACAATTTTCCGTCCGAATAGGTTCCTGCTCCTCCTTCACCAAAACAATAATTGGAGTCTTCATTTACTATATGATCAACGTTTATGGCTTTTAGATCACGACGTCTACCTCTAACATCTTTCCCTCGTTCAATAACAATTGGTTTCAATCCTAATTCAATTAATTGCAAAGCAGCAAACAAACCCGCAGGGCCTGCACCTACAACAATCACTTCTTGAGCAAAGGAAACATCTTGATATTCCGGCAGTAAAATAGGAGTAGCTATATAGTCATCTCCTAAAAAATATACAGTCGCTTTAATATTGAACTTTATAGCTTTCTGACGGGCATCGATTGAGCGTTTATGAACGACTACTTTTTGTATTTCAAGGAGTGAAACTTGGAAAAGCTTTGCTACGTGCTCATGAAGCAATGTAGCATTAGCAGCTATCTCTGGTGAAACCTGAATTTGAAGTTCGCGAGGCATGAATTGTTTTTTGATGGGACAAACTTACTTAATTTGAAAAGAGATTTCTAGTTTTAACTAAAAATTACTGCTTCTTGCAGTATGTTTCATTAATTTTATTGCCTTTAAACCATCTCTTATGAAGAAAATAGTAATCTCTTTGATGCTAGTTGCTAATTTAGCACTCTATTCTCAGCCCATTTCTGTCAATACAACACAATATAGTGTGCCTCAATTGGTTCAACAGATTTTATTTGGCAACAACTCAAACGCATGCTTTTCAGGTGAAATCACAAACATCACTTGGAGTACTGGAAGTAATTTCGGAACAAGTAATGGAATTGGATTTTTCAGTAATACGAATTCAACCTTCCCTATAACATCAGGCGTGGTTCTTTCAACTGGCAATGTATTAAATTCAGCAGGACCCAATGAATCAACACTTTCAAATGGAAATTGGCCAGGTGATTCCGATTTGTTTAACTATATTAATGGATTAGGTATAGATCCCGGTATTACCGCTTTTAAAGATGCCACTTTACTTGAATTTGATTTCACACCATATATAGACAATATCTCATTCGACTTTTTGTTTGCTTCAGAAGAATATGGAACTTTTCAATGTTCATATTCCGATGCTTTTGCATTTTTTCTAACCGATTTAACAGCCGGTTCTGCCCCCCAAAACATAGCGCTTCTTCCAAATACAAACACACCAATATCAGTAGTAACAATACGAGACAACGCCTACAATTCTGCATGTGGATCAATGAACCCATCTTTCTTTGGGAATTATAATGGTGGTGCAACTATTAGTACTTCAGCCACTAACTACAATGGTGAAACCATACTTTTAAACGCCCACTCATCGGTAATACCTTTGCATACATACCATATGAAATTGGTAATAGCTGACCGAAATGACAATTCTTATGATTCTGCAGTTTTTTTAGCAGCAAATTCATTTAATTTTGGAATTGCTCCTTTAACGGGAACTGGAGTATATCAAGGATTGAACGAACTCATTGATCTTTGTCCAAATGAAGAAATAACAATTCAAGCCGGACAGTCTAATGTGCCTAATGTGGTTTACAGCTGGACTCAAGATGGCATTGCTCTTCCGGCTATAACCTCTTCCAGTTTAACCGTTACCCAATCGGGAGTGTATGGTGTAACGCTAACGGGACCTAATGGCTGTGCTATTTCATCAGACACTATGACAATTCAATACGCAGCCCCTTTTCCTGTTAGTAATCCGATAGATTTATATAATTCGGCAGGGATTTTTGATTTAACTTTGAATACAGCTAATATTCTTAATGGATTAAATCCAGATGACTATTTCGTTTATTATTTTACAAATGTAACAGATGCTCAAAATTTTGCAAATGTAATTCCAAATCCGGGAGCTTTTTCGGGAACTGATGGACAAATTATCTATCTAGGAATTGAAAATGTTTCCTCAAATTGTATTGAAATCAAAAGCTTTTTACTCAACCCACCTTTACCGCCTTCAAATGACAAATGTGCAGAAGCTATACCCTTAACGGTTGGGAATAGTTTTGAAGATTTTCCAGTTTATGCTTCTACTTTTGGTGCAACTCATGATAATTTCAATCAGCCTAGTTTTTGCGATGGCTCATACACTGCTAGAGATGTTTGGTATAGTGTATTGGTTCCAACTACAGGAAATATAACCATTGAAACATATGGAACCGACGGAACTACAGATACTGTTTTAGAAGCTTATAGTTCCTGTAATTCGAATATCTCTATCGGTTGTAATAATAATATAGATGGAAGCAATAAGCTAACCAACTTGTATTCAAAATTAGTATTAACCGACCTAACCCCTGGTCAAAACATTGTAGTTAGAGCTTTTGGCAAAGCAGAATCTACGGGTACTTTTAGTATATCAGCTTATGACATTACATTATCCAATGAAGAAATTAATTCTACCAAATTCACTTATTACCCAGTTCCTGTAACTGATTATTTAACAATATCGGGGCATTCTGAAATAAAATCAATAGAATTGTATAACCTATTGGGACAGAAAATATTTGTGCAATCCAATACGAATAACACTAATGACATTGTTGTGAATATGGCTTCTTTACAATCATCACTTTATTTTGTAAAAGTCAATACTGATAGTAACTCTGAAACCGTAAGGGTAATTAAAAAATAAATCAAATTTCTTTAAATAAAAAAGGTTTAGCAGAAGCTAAACCTTTTTTTTATATACTATAAATAATGTATTAATTCTTAATGAACTTGTAATTACCTACTTGATTATCCATGACAACTTTCACAAAATAAACACCACTTTGCAAATCGGTAACTGATAATGTAGTACTAGCTTCAGAAGGATGAATCGATCTCACTTGAGCTCCATTAATACTATAGATTTCAATTGATGTAATAGTAGAAGTTGACGTATTTTGAATAGTAATCATATCCGATGTTGGATTAGGATACACTTGAATAGCGCTGTCTGCTATAGTTACTGGTTTAACACCAAGTGCTACTGCAGTCTCTAAGAAATCGGCAATTCCATTAGTATTCGTATCATCATTGGCAGGATTTCCATCATGATTATAATCTTCCATAAAGGTCAAAACTTGATCGCCATCATCATCATTATCTAAATAATTAGGAATACCATCATTATCGGTATCTAATAACGTAGCTACATTTTTATTAAATACATATTCTACATTGGTTAATATCAAATCTCCATCATCATCATTATCTAAATAATTTGGAAGACCATCAAAATCTGTATCGTCATTTGCTAAATTTGTGTCATTATTTGCGTCTTCATTCGCGGTAGCTACCCCGTCTGCATCGGCATCCAACGAACAGTCTATTACACTCAACACAATAGGTCTAACCGCACCAGAACCCACAGCATATATCGTTTGAGGGTTTGTAGTATTCGAAAAAGTCAATGAGTTTAATATTGGGGTATTCATCTGAATATCATTTAATGTTTCATAGTAAATAAAATTACCTGATAAATCATTTTCGACTACAGACAAATCAAATACTTGAACGCCATCGGTATCATCATCACAACGAACAAAAGAATAATTAGTATAATAATTAGGACGGTAGAATCTCCATGCTTCTTGAGAAGCTGTCCAATTTCCTGTATTTCTTCCCGGCGCAGCAATTGCAGTACCACCATCTGAGTTTATTAAACCTACAACAGCATTTCCACCATTCCATGTAGAACACAACTGTCTATTTAATATTTGAACATCAATAGTATTGGAGGTTTCACTCAATATCATTTGGAATGAACTAGTGGCAGTCGTACATGAAAAATGAGGTTGGTTATTAAAATAAACCACAAACTTACGGTAAGGTGCAG
Source organism: Flavobacterium sp. (assembly GCA_024644655.1). Lineage (GTDB taxonomy): Bacteria > Bacteroidota > Bacteroidia > Flavobacteriales > Flavobacteriaceae > Flavobacterium. The sequence continues at coordinate 3,145 of JAHEHJ010000068.1, read as the reverse complement.
TACCATAACTTCCATAAGTCAATGAACCTACATTAGCATTATTATATAAATCCTCATAGCATCCTAAAATTGAATTTTTTACAGGAAAACTTACATTTGGAATTGTTTGATTAAATGACCATGGCGAATTTGAATTGGCATAAGAAGTCCGAAAATCAATATATCCGTTGGTACTGATTACCATTTGATTATAGGAAACTCCATAAAAATCAAAGCTAAAAGGAAGATTAATTACTCCTGAATACAAATCATCACTTGTAGAAAGGGCTGCTAAAGAGCCCGAAAAAGGCTGAAAAGGAATTGCCGATACTGTATAATTACTCTGTGCATTTCCAGAGCTAAATAATAACGACAATAGGGCAAAAAGTACGTACTTTTGTTTCATAATTTGGTTTTTGTTTGGTTTGTTTGACCCACAAATATAAACATTTTATAATACAATCAATTGACACCTAATTTTTTATGCGACAAATAAAGTTGATTTGGGATTTTAGAGGAGAGGCCTCCGCCAAGACTGCCGAGCATCATGAAATCCATCTAAAAGAATTTATTGAGATGGAAAAACTTCCCATTACCATTACTGGATTCAACCTGATTAATGAGATGCACGCCATAGCGTACATTGTGGTTACAGATGAACATATGATTATGTTAAGAGATCGATTAAAACCCCATCGTGGGGAATTGTATGAATAAAAAAGGAGTAGTTTGCACTACTCCTTTTTGGATTAATTAGCTACTTCACTAATAAATTTTATTCGCATTAATCGCAATTCTTCAATATCATAATCACCATCAAATTCCTTCAGCGCATCTTCTATTTTATCCGATTCTGAATCCATAAAATAATCATGAATTTCCTCTTGTTGGTCTTCGTCTAAGATTTCATTTACCCAATAACTAATATTCAATTTAGTTCCTGAATATACAATTTGCTCCATTTCTTTCAATAAATTATCCATCGTAAAGCCTTTGGCCTTAGCAATATCGTCTAACGATAATTTGCGATCGATATTTTGAATTATATATAATTTGTTGGATGAATTGGCTCCCGTTGATTTTACTACTAAATCATCCGGTCGAATAATGTCATTATCTTCCACATATCGAGCAATTAACTCTACGAATTCTTTACCATATTTCTTGGCTTTTCCTTCTCCCACTCCATGTACATTACTCAACTCGTCTATAGTGATAGGATATTTCAATGCCATATCTTCTAAAGAAGGATCTTGAAATACTACAAATGGAGGCACTCCTAGTTTCTTGGCTTCTTTTTTACGTAAATCACGCAACATCGCCATCAAAGCTTCATCTGCAGTACCCGAAGATTTAGCAGCTGTTACTATAGCCTCATCCTCTGTCTCATTGTATTCATGATCTTCCGACATCATAAAGGACGTTGGATTTGAAATAAATTCGTGTCCTTTATCAGAAACTTTCAATATTCCGTAGGTCTCTATATCTTTATGCAACAAACCATCCACTAATACTTGACGTATTAATGCCATCCAAAACCGTTCTTCAAACTTAACTCCGCATCCAAAGAATGGTTGGGTGTCAGTCCTATGTGCTTTAATGGTAGCATTTACTCGACCAATTAGTGTAAAGACTATTTCTTTTGATTTGTACAAATATTTAGTGTCACGAACTATTTTTAATAGCATTTTGACTTGGTCCATCGCCTCCACTTTGGTTTTGGGATTGCGAACATTGTCATCCATATCGGCACCTTCTCCGTTTTCACCATCAAATTCCTCTCCGAAATAATGCAATAAGAATTTACGTCTGGACATGGAAGTTTCAGCATAGGCAACGACTTCTTGTAATAAAGCAAAACCTATCTCTTGTTCTGCAACAGGCTTACCCGACATAAATTTCTCTAGCTTTTCTACATCTTTATACGAGTAGTAGGCCAAACAATGACCTTCTCCTCCATCTCGACCTGCACGTCCAGTTTCTTGGTAATAACTTTCCAAAGATTTAGGAATGTCGTGGTGTATCACAAATCGAACATCGGGTTTATCAATACCCATACCGAATGCAATAGTCGCAACTACCACATCTACATCTTCCATCAAGAACATATCTTGGTGTTTGGCGCGCGTTTTAGCATCAAGACCGGCATGATAAGGAACGGCACTAATACCGTTTACCTGCAATACTTCAGCAATTTCTTCAACTTTTTTGCGGCTTAAACAATAGATAATTCCCGATTTTCCTTTATGCTGCTTGATAAAACGAATGATGTCGGACTCTATATTTTTAGTTTTAGTGCGTACTTCATAGAACAAATTTGGGCGATTGAAAGATGCTTTAAAGGTTGTAGCATCTGACATATCTAAATTCTTTAATATATCTTCTTGTACTTTTGGAGTAGCTGTAGCAGTCAATCCAATCACTGGCACATCGCCCAACTGTTTGATAATATGGCGTAAATTACGATATTCGGGTCTAAAGTCATGTCCCCATTCTGAGATACAATGCGCTTCATCAATGGCTACAAAAGAAATAGGCACACTTCGTAAGAACTCCACATATTCATCCTTGGTTAAGGATTCAGGAGCCACATACAACAACTTAGTAATCCCAGACACTATATCTTTTTTTACTTGATTGATTTCTGTTTTAGTAAGTGACGAATTAAGTACATGCGCAATACCATTCTCAGAAGAAAGACTTCGAATTGCATCAACTTGATTTTTCATTAAAGCAATTAAAGGAGATACTACAATAGCGGTGCCTTTTTGAATCAATGCGGGTAATTGATAGCACAAAGACTTACCACCTCCAGTAGGCATTATAACAAAAGTATTATTTTGGGTAATAATACTTTTAATAACTTGTTCTTGTAATCCTTTAAATTGGCTGAAACCAAAATACTTTTTTAATTCTTTGTGTATGTCAATTTCGTTTGAATTCATTACTTTGTTAATGGTATTTTTACATAAATTTGCAAACATAAAGATACAACTTTCTTTTACACATACAAATTTTATATCAGTACAATTTTGACACATAAAGAAACCCTTTTAGCCTCTGCCAAAGCAACTATCTTATCAGAGAGTGAGGCTATTGCAAAACTCGTTGATTTCCTAGATGATAATTTTGTACAATCCGTCGAAATAATTCATCAATCCAAAGG
>JAHEHJ010000123.1 GCA_024644655.1 Flavobacterium sp. | reverse complement strand
GCAGAAAATTTGAATGGGCAAATATGGTATTTTTTAATCGTTTAGCCAAAAAATCTGAGTCTCCACCCGTTAAAATTATGATAAATTTAGCGTATTGTGTCTTATACTCTTTAATAAAGCCTTCAATTTCATATAATGTACCGTTTATTACTCCCGAATGTATGGATTGAGAAGTTGAATTGCCGATGAAATTATCGGGTATTGATTTTGAGAGTAAAGGTAGTTTTTCTGTGAAATGATTAAGAGCTTCATAGCGCAAACGAATACCTGGGGTAATTGCCCCTCCTAAATATTGATTGGATTCGTTTACAAAGTCATAGGTTATACAAGTGCCAATGTCAATTATAAGGCGGTTTTGATTGGGAAATTGTAAGGTGGCTCCTGTTGCTAAAACCATACGGTCAATGCCTAATGTTGCGGGTGTCGTATAAAGATTTTGAAATGGAAACTTGCTTTCGTGAGTGATGAAGTGAATTTGCGCTTTATTTTCAAGAGATTTCAAGTCGTTTTTTTCTGTTTTTCCCACTGAGGCAACTACAATAGAAGTAATATTTGGGTATTGTTGTAAAATACATGTTGATTTTTGGAGTAGTTCTTCGTTTGCGAAAACGAACAATTCTAAAAGTGTATTGGCTTCAAAGACAGCGGCTTTAATTCTTGTATTTCCAATATCGATGGCTAAAAGCATAGTCTGGTTTTTATTGGGGTAAAGGTAAGAATAGTTTTTTTTCAATATTTGTTTTGGATAAATTAAAAATCATTCTATATTTGCACCCGCATTAACAACGGTATCTTAGCTCAGTTGGTAGAGCAATGGACTGAAAATCCATGTGTCCCTGGTTCGATTCCTGGAGATACCACAAATAAACCCTTAATATTCTTGTGATTTTAAGGGTTTTTTTTATAATTTTTATTGAATGATTCACTGTACTAACTAGATTGTAATAATCTGATTATCTTTATATATTTGTTTTGATTAACAGCAACCAGTAAAATAGTTGCTTTTTTATTTAATTGTATGCATTATAAAATATTTTTAAAAAACATTTTCGAAAAAATTACAGGTTTAACAATATACAAGAGATTGCCTTTTGGGATTGATGTATTTAATGATGTTAAAACCAGTTTTAATAACATTACTTTTAATACAGTATTTGATGTAGGTGCTAATATTGGTCAGTCAGCCAATAGTATCCGGAAAGAATTTCCTCAAGCAAGAATTTTTTCTTTTGAACCGGTAAGTAAAACTTTTGAAATTTTAAAAAGTAATACAGCTAATATAAATATTAATTGCCATCAATTGGCTTTAGGTTCCGAAAAGGGAGAAATGAAAATATTAGTTGATTTGAATAATCATAGATCTGATATGAACAGTCTTAAAACTGTAAAAGAGAAAGATAATGAGAATAGCATGTTGGTTGAAGAAAAAATTACAATACAAACTTTAGATGATTTTTGCGCCTCAAATGAGATTACTTATATAGACTACCTAAAAATAGATACAGAAGGATTTGATTTGGAGGTTCTCAAAGGAGGTGTTGAAATGATAAAACATCAATTGGTTTCTTTTATTGAAACTGAAGTTGGTATGAACCCTGAAAACAATTTTCATGTTAATTTTACTGAAGTAGTTCGGTTTCTAGAACCAATAGGTTATCGTTTATTTGGTGTTTATGAGCAAGTTTATGAGTGGCCCACTAAAACCAGGGTGTTAAGAAGAAGTAATATTGTTTTTGTTTCTAATAAAATAAGTGGGCATTTAGCAAAATAATCATGCTTTTTATTTAAGATTTAAAATTAAGAAATAGATTAAAATAGCCACTATAAGTATTTCTATATATATTTAAGTCTAATCATTTCTTTTGGTTCGATTCCTGGAGATACCACAGAAAAGCCTTAACTTATAAAGTTGAGGCTTTTTTCTTTTAATGGTAATACCGAGGTGTTGTTCCAATTCTTATTTATTAAGTAATTGCCATGGGCTTGTAGGTTGGAATAATTCAATTATATTTACCTCGACACGATTAGCCTTTATGATGTATGCTATTTAATTCACTTCAATTTGCCCTATTTTTACCAATAGTTTTTGTGTTGTATTGGTTTGTTACTTCAAAAAGGCTCAGTACTCAAAATATTTTACTGCTGCTGTGCAGTTATTTCTTCTATGCTTGTTGGGATTGGCGGTTTTTATTTTTACTTGTTTTCTCTACCTTATTAGATTATTTTACGGGTATAAAGATGCAAGAATCTCGAACTAGTTCCCGTAAAAGAATGTGGTTTTGGTTGAGTGTTTGTATCAATTTGGGGTTCTTAGGCGTTTTTAAGTATTACAATTTTTTTGTTTCCTCTTTTGCGGATTTGTTGGCTGGATTTGGACTTCAAGTACATCCACTAACTTTAAAGGTCATATTGCCAGTCGGAATATCTTTTTACACTTTTCATGGACTTTCCTATGTGATTGATATCTATAAAGATCGAATAAAAGCAGAGCGTAATTTTGTGGATTATGCTGTTTTTGTGAGCTTTTTTCCACTGCTTGTAGCAGGGCCAATTGAAAGGGCCACTCATTTATTACCCCAAATCAAAAAAAGAAGAGTTTTTGATTATGATAAAGCTATAGATGGGGTGTACCAAATTATATGGGGATTATTTAAAAAAATAGTTATAGCTGATAGTTGTGCGCAATATGCCAATGCTATTTTTAATCATTATCAAGACATGAATTCGCTTTCCTTGTTTATGGGAGCTTTTTACTTTTCATTCCAAATTTACGGTGATTTTTCTGGGTACTCAGACATTGCACTAGGTACTGCAAAATTGTTTGGTATTGATTTGTTGCGAAATTTCAATTTTCCCTATTTTTCTAGAGATATAGCCGAATTTTGGCGTCGTTGGCATATTTCATTGTCGTCATGGTTTCGGGATTATCTTTATATACCCTTGGGAGGAAGTAAAGGGGGAGTGCCTATGCAAATTAGAAATACGTTTGTCATATTTTTAGTTAGTGGATTTTGGCACGGTGCCAATTGGACTTTCCTTATTTGGGGGGGCTTAAATGCCTTGTATTTTATGCCTTTATTGATTTCTAAACGCAATCGAACTCATATGGATATTGTTGCGAAAGGGAAATTACTTCCTACTATTCAAGAGTTTTTTGGGATATGCTCTACTTTTTTATTGGTTATGTTGAGTTGGGTTTTCTTTAGATCTGATTCAGTTTCGATGGCTTTTTTTTACATTCGGAATATGTTCCAATTCAACTTTACAAACGGAATACAATATTTAGAAATAGAGCGATATACGGTTGAATTGGTTTTTTTAATTGGCCTCTTTCTCTTGTTTGAATGGCATTCAAGGGAAAAGGAGCATCCGTTTTTTGGAAGATGGTTGTACTTCAAGTTGGTCGCTATACTATTAGGATTGGTCGTCTTAGGTGTGTACTCTGATATTACTAGTTTTATTTATTTTCAATTTTAAGGCATGAAGAAATTTGGACTACATATCGTTCTTTTACTTGGATTGGTTGTATTGCTTTTTATGCTTTGTGACGCTTCTTATTCTTTAGTGTACCGCAAATGCCAACCCAGAAATAAATTGGAATATATTCTTCAATTACAAGACAAGCATTTTGATGTGGTTTTTATTGGCTCATCTCGAGTTGCCAATCATATTGATTCTCAATTGTTTTCCAAGCTGAGTGGAAAAAAGGCGATTAATCTTGGGGTAGAAGGAGCAGGATTGAATGATAATTTATTGCAATTGCAATTGTTATTGGAGCACAATACTATTAGTCAAGTATATCTGCAAGTTGATACCAATTTAGAATCCACAGCGGCATCCAATATTGCTACGGCAGAAGCCATGCCCTTTATTCAAAATGAAATTGTTAGAAGGCATACCGAAAAATACAATTCTAATTATCAAGCCTTGTATCATATTCCATTTTACCGATACGCGATTAACGATTCGAAAATTGGATTCCGAGAATTGTTTTTTTCGATGGTTAATAAGAAACCAGGTACGAATCCGAGTATTGGTTTTATTCCTAAAAGTGGAAATACAATTCCTAATGAAGCACGTTCGTCTATGGATTGTAAAGGATTAGTCGTTAAAAATGCTATTTTGAGTCAAATCCGAGCACTTTGTCAACAGCATCATACAGAATTAGTACTTTTTATAACTCCCTATTGCAGTAAAATTGATGCAAAGCATTATGTGGATAAGATACGAACTATGGAACCTGATTTGATTGATTTAACAGAGGGGTATGCCGATAGTTTATTCTATAATTGTGGGCATTTGAACGACAAGGGGGCAAGGATATTGACCCAACGCTTGTTTGAAGTTTCCAAAAAATAAGGAGAGGTCACTTTCTGTTTGGATGGAGTATGGGTGTTTAAGCAATAACGAGGGGTGTGTATATGTGTATTAAATCCTAAAATAGATTGGAAATTGTAAAATTTTCACTAAAATTGACAGTTTTTTAAAATAATCAAAAATGAAATTAAACAAATTAGTTGCAGTGCTGTTCTTGTTGACTTTGTCTGCAGTAGGTCAACGAAAATTGAGTGTTGAAGTAATCTATTCGGGTGCTTTTAGAACTCAAGGAATGGATGAATTGCAATCTATGAAAAACACCAATCAATATACAGTGCTGAATTTTGATCGTGCTACACGAAGCATGCAAATTGATTTGTATGATTTTGCCACCTTAAAAAAAGTGTCTACTTTGTTGAATAGTAAAGAATTTACTGTTTTGGCAGATGGTATAGATGGATA
>JAHEHJ010000067.1 GCA_024644655.1 Flavobacterium sp. | reverse complement strand
GAAGCATCAGCCAAATGGTATTCTCAATTATTCGAATTGACCACTGAATTAGATCCAGTATATTATTATCGGTATGCCGAATCCTTAAAAGCAATACACGAAACTGAAAAAGCACAGAAAATGATGGATTTGTTCCAAGCTAAGAAAGTATAGAACAAGCTTATATATCTATTAGTTAAATTGACCAAAGTGCCAAAGTACTCCTGAGGGGTCATGTACAAAACATTCCTTGCCCCAATCCTGATTTCGGATGGGGATTACTTTTACACTTTCATAGGTGTTTGGTAATTCTAATGCTATAAGTCTTTCCCAAAAAGCCTCTACATTGGCTACTTCTACAAAAACCATACTGTTCTTTACCCAATCGGTTACATAAGCATCTTGCAAATAAAAACCAATGGATTCCCATTGAAATAAAGATAAATTGGATGACAAAATGATTTCTTTAAAGCCCAAATCTAGATAAAATCTCCTTGATAAATTAAAGTTTTTGGCACCTATAAAAGGACGGATGGTTGTAAAGGTTAGATTCATAATCTGATTCTGTAAATTAAAGGGTTACCAATTTTCTCTCCAATCAATGTCTTGTTTTACAACAGTAGCCGGATTACCAGCAATTACATTCCGAGAGGTTTCAATGGATTTAGTAACTACACTTCCCATACCTATTAAATTTAGATTGGCTATATGCACTCCAGGAGCAATTAACGTATTGGATCCAATATAAATATCATCCCCAATGATAACTCTTAAATCTTTTATTCCAGTTTTAGTATGAAGTGATCCGTGTGTCCATATTTGACTTCGTTTGCCGGCTAACCAAGTGTTATTTCCTATAATTACGTCATTACCTAAGTCGATATAATGATCGTTTATTATTCTGGAGTTTTTGCCAATAGTAAACGAGCCGTCTCCTTGGATTACAGTACCGCTGAGTATTGAAGTTCCTTCTCCTATGTCTAATTGGTTACATGAAATACTTGAGTGATGTACAATTCTAACATTAGCACCAATATTCACTTTCTTGGCATTGATGATACTTCGTCCAATGAATACATTAGTTCCAATAGAATAGTGGAATATTTTTTTATAAATAAATATACGCACACTATTAAAAGGACATAGTGTGATAAACTTAAAAAGTATTTTTTTGAGTAGCATTAAAATAGTTAATTATATCTAATTATTGTTGGGTGAACTTCAATTCTAAAAGATAAAAATACATTTTAAATTTTTAAGTGTAAGGGTAAAGTGAACTTTTATGAAAAAGAGAAGTCAATCTTCATTATGGACTCATAACTATTGATTGTTCGAATAGGGATGTGCAAGCTAAGACTGTTTTGTCTATATAGAAGTGAAAAATAGAAAACATTCTCAAAATGAGATTTGTAAGAAGTAATTTGTTATATTTATAACATCTATCATATTAGGTGCCCGAACTGTTTTAAATAACCCTAACTAGTAAAACAACTATGGTGTTAAGAGCGTCATTGGTTTCGTTATTGAACGAGGCACAAGAAACACGTATATACCTATTGGACCGGAGTATTGAGTTGGCACTAGAAGTGTTGATGCAATGTGATTCCGAGAGCATGATGGATTTGAAAGCAAAAGCACTTTCACAACTTTCTCTATATTATATGATTCGGGGTGATAATGATTTGGCATTACAACATGCTAAAGAAAGTATGACACTATATGAAGTAATGCATGATGAGAAAGGGATAGCCGATGCTAAGTATAGTATAGCTGGGGTGTATTATAAAACCGATAATTACCACATTGGCTTAGTATTTCTGATTGATGCCTTAACTATATATAAAAAATTTAATGATTATTACAACATTTCCCGGTGTGAGAAATCATTAGGTACTGTATATGAATACTCGGATGATCAGCCCAGTGCAATTAAAGCCTATGAGAATGCTATTGCTGCTGCTAAAAAAGCGAAGGATTTAAACTTAGAATCCAATGCCTATAATAATTTATCAGGGATATATGTAAAAGAAGATAATATTGAATTGGCCGATTCATTAATCGAAAAATCAATTAACATAAAAAAACAAACTGGTGATCTTCGTGGATTGGCTTTTGCAATATATGGTAAGGCCAAAGTATTGATGGCAATGCAAAAATACAAGAAAGCCGAGAATGAGTTTCTAGAAGCTATTTCTATTCATACTCAAATGGGTGAGCGATTGGGATTGGCCATGTGTTATCACAAAATGGCTAAAATGTACTTGAAAACCAATCAGTTGGTTAAGGCAAAAAAAACAATAGCTCAAGGTGTTGCATTGTCAGAACAATATAATATAACCATTATCAAATTCAAGTGCTATTATTTGTTGTATCAAATATATAAATCGCAAAACAATAAAACGGTTGCCTTAGAATATTTAGAACAATACCTAAAAGAAAAGGAAAATGTACTCAACACTCAAACTCTAAAGGTTATTGATAATTATGATATGTTGGTTCAAATGAAAATCATGCAACGAGAGGCTGCTTTACAAAAGGAGAAGGCAGAGATGATTGAAAAGAACAACAGAGCGGAAGAAGCAGCAAGAGTTCGTCAAGAATTCTTGTCAACTATGAGTCATGAAATACGAACACCCCTAAATGCTATCACTACTATAGTTTCATTATTGAATGAACGTTCGAGTGAAGAAGAACAAAAACTCATAAAATCATTGAAGTTTTCATCCAATTTATTAATGTGGATTATCAACGATATTTTAGACTTTACCAAACTCGATTTAGGCAAAATGAAGTTGGAGTTGTATCCTGTAGAATTACACAACTTACTTGGAAATATTGGAAAAACCTATGAATATCAAGCACGTGAAAAAGGAATAATATTCCGATTAGAGTCCGATATTCCTGAAAAATCGGCCTATCATATGGATGAAACTCGTATGACACAAATATTGGGTAACCTTATTAATAATGCAGTCAAATTCACAGATAGAGGAACTGTTACATTACATGTGAGTTTGGTTAAGGAAAGTAAATTATATGATGTAGTGTTATTTCGAGTAATTGATACAGGTGAAGGTATATCTGCAGAAGATTTGACTAAGATATTTGATAGTTTTTCTCAAGTAAAAAATACGATTACTCGCAAGAAAGGCGGTACTGGATTAGGTTTGGCAATTGTCAAGAACTTAGTTAAGTTACATGGAAGTACCATAGGAGTATACAGTGAATTAGGTGTAGGTTCAGAGTTTCAATTCCAATTAAAACTCAAGAAAGCACCCCTTATAGTAGAGTCCAAAGTGGAAGCAATTTCGGTAAGTTTAGATGAAAAACGACTGTTGCTAGCGGAAGATAATGCAATTAATGCATTTATTGCGACTTCTTTATTAAGTAAATGGGGCATCATTACCGATCATGCAATTAATGGGTTAGAAGCCGTTCGAAAAGCTCAAGAACAAACGTATGATTTTATATTAATGGATATTCATATGCCTGAAATGGATGGGTTTGAAGCTACAGCTATTATTCGCCAGGGGGATTCACTTAATAAAAACATTCCTATATATGGCCTAACGGCTGATATTTCGGCAAAGGATAATATGGAATTCCAACATTATTTTGATGGTTTTCTTCTCAAACCATTACAAGTAGATAAACTCTATAATGCATTAATCGCTCAAATTAATTAGACTTCTTTCAGTGGTTTTTTTATTTTTCAATTGATTTTACAAAAACAGTTGTAGTTGTGTCATGTAAAATGATAAAACAGCTATAATAGTATGATATTTATACTATTTTCAAGGAAAAATTATATATAGTGTAATTTTAAGTAATAAAAAATAACAATATTCTTTTTGTATATTTGCTAAAATAGTATATTTATGCAAAATTTATATATATGGAGATTGTAGCCTGCCCTAAATGCCAAAGTGATACTATCGTAAAAAGCGGTGTAATCAAGGATAGACAAAGGTATTTATGTAAAAAATGCAATTATTTTTTTACGGTAAATAAATTGGGTAAAAAGATTGATAGTTACTATGTGACTAAAGCGTTGCAACTCTATTTAGAAGGCTTGAGTTATCGCGAAATCGAGCGTATTATTGGGGTTTCCCATGTCACAGTAAGCAATTGGGTTAAGGAGTTTAAGATTACCAAACCGAATCATACCGATTATCATCCCACCTATAAGATATACAATCACTTAGAATTGGTAGAATACCTCAAAACCAAAGAACATTTGTCAGGTGCAGGTATGATTATTACCGAGCTTGGGGATAAATTTATGCTAATAAAATGGGAACGTTTCAAGGATTAACTATAGTCATTTACACATATATATATTAAAATTTTTTTCATAAGACAAAATGATGAATTTGGACCTGTTAAATCAACCAAACCATTTTATAGATTATGAAAAAATTAGTTACCTTTTCGTTTGCTTTGCTTTCCTTCTGGGGATATGCACAAACAGCAACTGTACCTGCTGCTGCGCCAGCAGAGAAAGAGTGGGATGTGAGCATGTATGGCTTTCTTCGCACCGATTACATTTGGGATACACGTAAATCATCTCAAGTACGTGAAAACAATCTAAATTTATATCCACTAGATGAATTGTTAGATGCTAATGGAAAAGATTTGAATGCTACAGGAGCTTCTAACTTTTTAGCCATTATGTCTCGTTTGGGTGTAAAAGTAAAAGGACCCAATGTATGGGGTGCTAAAATGTCTGGAACCTTAGAAGGTGATTTCTTTGGGAATACTGAATCAAGTATTGGGCTAATGCGTTTGCGTCATGCCTACGTGACTATGGACTGGGAAAAGACATCCTTAACTATGGGGCAAACTTGGTACCCTTCTTTTATACCTGAAGTTTTTCCTGGAGTTGCTAATTTTAATACAGGTATATTATTTAATCCTTTTGGATGGGCAACTCAAGTACGTTTAAAACAAAATTTATCCAAACAAGTGTCTTTCGCACTTACTGCATATAAAGAGCGCGAATTTCCAACCCCTACAGCTACTACTGGTGTACAAAATGGAGCAGCCATGAATTCTGCATTACCTACACTACATGGGCAATTCCAATTTAAAAATAAAAATTGGATTGCCGGTATTGGAGGAGAATTCAAATCCTTACAACCTCTTACGGTTTCAAATGGATTAGCTAGCTCTGAAAAAGTAAATAGTACCTCCTTTTTAGGTTATTTCAAATATTCAAATGATAAGTTTTCTGTAAAAGCATATGGTAATACAGGTCAAAATTTGAACAATATGGTAATGTTGGGCGGTTTTGCAGGGTATACTACTGCAGGTCAAGTAGAAAAATATGAGGCATCAAAAACGACTTCTTTTTGGTTAGATATCGCAAGTAATGGAAAAAAAGTAGCTCCAGGGTTGTTTATCGGTCAAACATCTAATGGAGGCACAGGGAAGACTGGTGCCACTGCATTTTATATGAGAGGAGTATCAGGAACTAGAGTGGTAGATAATGTATGGAGAGTTTCTGGAAGAATTGATTTCAAACAAAACAAATTTAGAGTAACACCAGAAATTGAATATACTGCTGCAACTTGGGGAGATCTTAAATCGGATGGTAGTGCTTCTGGTAATTCTAAAAACGTAGGCAACTTAAGAGCTATGGTCTCTTGTGTATATGCATTTTAATCACAATTAAAAATTATAAATATGAGCAATAAATCAGCAAAAGGTATTTGGAAAGTAATTTCCGCCTCATCGTTAGGAACGATGATCGAATGGTATGATTTCTATATTTTTGGAAGTTTAGCCGTAGTTTTATCTACTAAGTTTTTCCCATCAGATAATCCAACAGCCGCATTTTTATCAACTCTTGCTACATTCGCAGCTGGGTTTGTAGTACGCCCTTTTGGAGCCTTATTTTTCGGAAGATTAGGGGACTTAATAGGTCGTAAATATACCTTTATGGTAACCCTTGTATTAATGGGTGGAGCTACTTTTATGATTGGATGTATTCCAAGTTATGAAACTATTGGTTTTATGGCGCCACTATTGGTGTTGTTACTTCGTTTGCTACAAGGGTTAGCTCTTGGAGGAGAATATGGAGGTGCAGCAACCTATGTGGCTGAACATGCACCTAGAGGTCAAAGAGGGTATTGGACTTCTTGGATACAAACAACAGCAACTGTTGGTTTATTTATTTCCTTGATGGTTATTCTAATAACTAAAAGCGCTTTGTCTAAAGAAGCTTTTGATGATTGGGGATGGAGAGTTCCATTTTGGGTTTCTATCTTGATGGTAATTGTATCCTATTTTATTCGTAAAAATATGGAGGAATCCCCTGTTTTTGCTAAAGCTAAATCAGAAGGAAAAACAAGTGTTAACCCATTAAAAGAAAGTTTCGGACATAAATTAAACTTGAAATTTGTTTTGTTGGCTTTATTTGGAGCTACTATGGGACAAGGGGTTGTTTGGTATACTGGACAATTCTATGCCATGAGTTTCATGAAAACAGTACAAAGTATTGACTCTTCACAAGTAGATACTTTGTTGGGAATCGCCTTGTTATTTGGAACTCCATTCTTTGTATTCTTTGGGTGGTTAAGTGATAAAATAGGTAGAAAAACAATTATGATGACAGGAATGTTGTTGGCAATTTTCTTATACCGTCCTATCTATCGTCAAATGTATCATTTGACTGATTCAAAAGAAATGGCAAAAAATAATATTACTGTAGTACAAGATAGTTGTAAAGCAATAGGATCATATGTAGCAACTATCAAATCAGATGCAGATAAAAAAGACCCTACAGTTAAAAACACGAGAGTTTTTGTAGATTTTAAATCGGATACGATATATTCGAATGGCGCCAAATTCCATTACACTAAAACAGATACGTTGTATTTAGCTAAAGAATTACCATATGATGCTAAAGCCATGGCTAAAAATGAAACTTGGATTAAATATGATGCCAAAGACAAAACAGGAACTTTAGTACATCATGTAGTTAAAGTGAAAAATGACCTTGTAGAAGGCGAACAAGCTGCTAAGGTAGATACAATTCAAACATTAGGTTTAAAAGCTTTTACAAGTGGAGAAGCTAAAGATAAATCACATATTGAAGGATATAGTATTAAACCAAATGTAGCTGTGGTTAAAGAAATCACTAATGATGTGCGTTGGTCATTAATTTTCTTGATTTTTGTACAAGTACTATTTGTTACAATGGTATATGGTCCTATTGCAGCTTTCTTGGTTGAGATGTTCCCAGTAAAAATTAGATACACCTCAATGTCATTGCCATATCATGTTGGAAATGGTATATTTGGAGGACTACTTCCTGCTATTTCAACTTATTTAGTAACAACTGCTAAAGGTACAGGACCGAAACCTTTGAATCCAGAATTTTATTTGGAAGGACTTTGGTATCCTATTATTATTGCAGCTATTTGTTTCGTTATCGGAATGATATACATTGACAGAAAAATAAATACACTTCACGACTAAAATTAAGAACTCATGATGAACGCAATAAAAAAATATATTGGTTTTGTATGGATACTATTAGCTGCGGCTGTAGCTTATTATTCCATAGGAATTTTTGGAAGTAAATTAACATCAGGTAAACAAGATGATTTAGTATTCGGAATCATTATTTTCTTTGTGTTACTTCCTCTAGTAGTAACAGGATTGACAATTTTCGGTTGGTACGCTATGACCAATGAATACGAAGATTAATGAATTTATTTAAATTTCCAAAAGCTCTTAATTTATTAAGGGCTTTTGGTTTTTGTATTTCTTGAAATAGTTTTTCTATTTGAGGAATTACATGTAATTTTAAAGATTGTAATTGGAAATCCTATTTGATTCATACTAACGTATCCTAAATGAAAAAAAGACATCAACAAAAATTAGTGGTATTATCCATGGCTTTATTAATAGGTCTAAATGTTCCTATTGTATTGCTATTTGATTCCTCTCAAAGTTTGTTAGGCTTTCCTATTGTTTACATTTATATATTTTCGGTTTGGTCCTTTTCAGTACTATTAACTTTCTTTATCATAAAACGATACGATGAATAGTATACTCTTGTTGGTTATTTTATCGGGATATTTGAGTTTGCTTTTTTTTATAGCGCATTGGGCTGAAAAAAAGGGAAATAGCAAATGGACTGTTAATCCGTATGTGTATACGTTGTCCTTAGCAGTTTATTGTACGGCATGGACCTATTATGGAAGTATCGGTATGGCAGCCCGAAGCGGAATAAGTTATATTACTATTTATTTAGGTCCCATAATAATTATACCTTCTTGGATTGTAATCTTAAAGAAAATCATTCGTATTTCGAGAGTAAATAAAATTTCAAGTATAGCCGATTTCATTTCTCTTCGTTATGGAAACAGTAGGTTTTTGGGAGCTCTAGTAACTGTTGTGGCTCTTTTTGCCATTTTGCCATACATCGCTTTACAATTAAAAGCCATAGCTGAGACCTTTCATGTGGTAACTCAAACCAAACTTAGTGCCTATATTTTTGATGATACTACTACTTATGTAGCAATTGCTTTAGCCTTGTTTGCTTCCTATTATGGTACTCGTTATGTGGATGCCTCTGAAAAAAGAAAAGGGATAGTAACTGCAGTTGCTTTAGAAAGTATTTTAAAGTTGGTGTTCTTTGTGATTATAGGGGTTTATGTTACTTTTTTTGTGTTTGACGGATTTAGTGATATTTATCAAAAAGCAGTAATATTAGAACATTTTAAAGAAAAAAATACTATTGGTGGATTGCCTGAGGTATTGAATTGGTTTTTCTTATGTGTACTTTCAATGTTTGCCATTTTCTTATTACCTCGCCAATTTCAAGTTGCAGTTGTAGAAAATAATAGAGAAAATCATGTCAATAAAGCAGTATGGTTGTTTCCCTTGTATCTGTTAGTATTTAATATTTTTGTATATCCTATTGCCTGGGGTGGAAATGTTTTATTTCAACATCAACCAGTAAATTCCGATTTGTATTCCTTATTGATACCACAATTATTTCACAATAAAACCATGACTGTAATTGTATTTCTAGGGGGGTTTTCTGCAGCAATATCTATGATTGTTGTATCTTCAATAGGCCTTTCAACTATGGTGACTAATAACCTTTTAATTCCGTATAATTTATTAGGTAAACTCAAAAGTAATGAACAAACAATTAGCACCAAAGCAATCATTAATAGTAGAAAAATTGGAATATTTAGTCTAATAATAATTGCTTATTTGTTATATCGTGTATTTGGGCTAGATTATAGTTTAGTCTCAATAGGTCTAGTAGCTTTTGTCATAATAGCCCAATTGGCACCAGCATTTTTCGGAGCTTTATTTTGGAGAAGAGGTTCTCGATTAGGTGCTGTTTATGGTATTTTGATTGGTTTTTTAATTTGTTTTTATACCTTATTAATTCCATATGCTATTGGATTAAGTAATAGTCATAGCACTTTCATTTCTGAAGGTCTTTGGGGTTTTTCGTTATTGAAACCTTTTCAATTATTTGGATTGGATTATTTGCAACCCGTTCAACATGCTCTATATTGGAGTTTGCTATTTAATACGGTGGTGTATTTTGCAGTTTCAGTTAGTTTTAAAGGTAATTATAGAGAACGCAATTATGCGGAAATGTTTATTGATATCAATAAGTATGTTACCAATCATGAGAATGCATTTGTATGGAAAGGAACGGCCTATACAAGTGATATTGAAAAGGTTTTAATTCGTTTTTTAGGTGAAGAACGAACAAAAAGAGCTATGAATATTTTCAATGTCAAATATAATGTAGATAAAAATCAAGAGTTGGCAGATGCACGATTGGTTAAGTTTTCTGAAAACTTATTGACAGGCCATATTGGTACTGCTTCTGCTCGGATTCTTATAGCAAGTGTAGTCAAAGAGGAAAAAATAACTTTACCTGAAGTACTAAAGATTTTGGAGGAGTCAAAGGAAAATATTATCATCAATAAAAAGTTGACGGAGACCTCTAATGAACTCAAAGAAATTACGGCAAAACTGCAAGTTGCTAATGCAGCTTTAGTGAAAAAGGATCTTCAGAAAGATGAGTTCTTGGATACCGTCACCCATGAGTTGCGAACACCAATTACTGCTATTAGAGCTGCCAGTGAAATTTTACATGATGACGATGAAATACCGGAAGGATTACGCAAACAGTTTTTGCAAAATATTATTTCAGAATCGGATCGTTTAAATCGTTTGATAGATAAGATTTTAGATCTCGAAAAGTTTGAGACTGGTAAACAAACATTACACCCTTCAAAACACAATCTGATTCGGACTATTGAGAATGCTGTAGAACCACTTCAACAGTTAATTCGCAATAAGAGGATTACGATACATATTGAATCAAAAGAAAAAGTTACGGCTTTTTATGATGAAGATCGTGTGTTTCAAGTTTTAACCAATTTGATTTCAAATGCCATTAAATTCTGCCCTGAAGTCGAAGGCTTAATCACAATACAAGTTGTTGAACAAGAGTATTTTATTCAGACAAGTGTACACGACAACGGTAAAGGAATACCAGAAAATGATTTTGAAAATATTTTTGACAAGTTTTACCAATCAAACAATCAGAATATAAAGAAACCTGTAGGTAGCGGATTAGGCTTGGCTATTTGCAAACAAATTATAGAACACCATGGAGGTAAAATTTTAGCGAAACCTACTGTGAAAGGGGCTTGCGTTGCTTTTACTTTACCCAAAAAATCAGAATAAAAAAATATGAAAAAGATTTTAATAGTAGACGATGAACCCAATATTGTAATGTCATTAGAGTATACCTTCAAGAAAAGCAATTTTGAAGTATTTATAGCTCGTGATGGTCAAGAGGCTTTAGATATTTTGCAGACCACTTATCCCGATGTTATTATTTTAGATGTAATGATGCCAATGGTTGATGGATATGCAACGTTGGAACAAATTCGTAAAGATTCAAATTTAACCCATACTAAGGTTATTTTCTTATCAGCTAAAAACAAAGAAAGTGATATCCAAAAAGGAATGGATTTGGGAGCAGACGCTTATTTAACCAAACCTTTTTCTGTAAAAAAGATTGTGGAGCAAGTAAATGAATTACTTTAAAAACAAACTAATACAATGAAATATAAAGATTTTTATAAAGCTAGTATAGAAGACCCAAAAACTTTTTGGGAGAACCAATCTCATGCAATTGATTGGTATCAAAACCCTGAAAATATACTTTCTAGAGACGAAAACGATTATCCTACTTGGTTTCAAGATGGAGAATTGAATATGTGTTATTTAACTTTAGATAAACACATCCAAGATGGCTATGGCGATCAGGTCGCTATTATTTATGATTCACCTGTAACACAAACGATTAAGAAATATACCTTTAATGAAGTCAAAACTGAAGTGGCAAAATTGGCTGGGGGATTACTTTCTTTAGGGATGAAAAAGGGTGAGACCGCAGTAATATATATGCCAATGATACCTCAAGCCGCTTTTGCAATGTTAGCTTGTGCTCGTATAGGTGTTACCCATTCAGTAGTGTTTGGAGGATTTGCACCTCATGAATTGGCAATTCGGATAGACGATTGTAAGCCTCGAGTAATTATTACAGCTTCATCAGGTATAGAAATAGATCGTTTAATCGCCTATAAACCCTTGGTTGATGAAGCTATAGAATTGGCTAATCATAAACCCAAAAAAGTAGTTGTTTTAAATCGTAAGTTGGGTGCTAGAATTCCATTTAAAAAATACGATGTGGATTATGATGCTTTAGTATACGGTTCTGAAGAAACTCCCTGTGTCCCCGTTAATTCTAAACATCCGTTATATGTTTTATATACTTCAGGAACAACAGGTAAACCCAAAGGGATTGTACGTGATACCGGAGGTTATGCCACAGCCCTGAAATTTTCTATGCAATACATTTATGGAGCTAAACCGGATGAAGTTTTTTGGGCTGCATCTGATGTGGGTTGGGTGGTAGGACATAGTTATATTGTATACGGACCATTAATCAATAGAAATACGACAATAATATTTGAAGGAAAACCAATTCGAACTCCAGATGCAAGTACTTTTTGGAGAGTTATTGCAGAACACCGTGTGAGCGTTATGTTTACAGCTCCTACTGCTATTCGTGCTATTAAAAAAGAAGATCCTAATGGAGAATTTATAAAACAATATGATTTATCGTGTTTACGTACCCAATTTTTAGCCGGAGAGCGTTGTGATGTGGCTACATTAGAATGGTATAGAGAACATATTCCAATTCCAGCTATTGATCATTGGTGGCAAACAGAATCAGGATGGCCTATGATTGCAAATATGATGGGTGTAGAGTATTTACCAATAAAGCCAGGTTCATCTGGAAAAGCAGTTTCAGGATATAATATTAAAATTCTTGGAGAGAATGGACAAGAATTGGCACCCAACGAAGAAGGTTATGTTGTGATTCAATTGCCTTTACCGCCAGGTACTTTATTAGATATATGGAATGATACTGAACGTTTTCATGCAGGATATTTGAACAAATTTCCTGGATATTATTTTTCTGGTGATGGAGGGTATACAGATGAGGAAGGATATGTTTACATTACTGGTAGAGTAGATGATGTAATTAATGTCGCTGGACATCGATTGTCTACAGCCGAAATGGAAGAAATTGTAGCATCCCATCATTCGGTTGCTGAATGTGCAGTTATTGGTATTCATGACGAATTGAAAGGTCAAGTTCCGTTGGCATTAGTTGTAACCAAATCAGGTGAAGGGATAGAGCATTTTCAATTGCAACACGAAGTTGTTCATTTGGTGCGAGATCAAATAGGGGCAGTGGCATCATTAAGAGATGTTGTTATTGTTCAACGATTGCCTAAAACTCGCTCTGGTAAAATCTTGAGAAAATTATTGCGAAGTATAGCTGATGGAGAACAATTTCAAATTCCTTCAACTATAGATGATGAAGCGATTATCGATGAAATACGTGCTGATTTTGAAAAAGATAATATAGGAAGTTACAAAAAATAAGCTATACTAATTTAGCAAGAAATTTAGAATGAGCGTGAGAAGAATACTTATATTTACATTTAGAAATTGATTATAAAACAAGAATACAATGAGTTATTACAAAATACTGAATTTAGAACATTATTTTAAAATGTATAAGAAATCTATCCGCGAACCTAGAAAGTTTTGGGATAGAATAGCCGACGAAAACTTTACTTGGTATCAAAAGTGGGAGAAGGTTTTTGAATTTGATTTTCAAGAAGCAAAGTTTAAATGGTTTGTTGATGCCAAGGTAAATATTACTAAGAATTGTATCGATAGGCATTTGGCTCGAAGAGGTGATAAAACAGCAATAATATTTGAACCCAATAATCCAGATGAAGCAGCTCAGCATATAACTTATAATGAATTGTATTCAAGAGTCTCTAAATTAGCCAACGTTTTACGAGATCAAGGTATTAAGAAAGGGGATCGGGTATGCATTTATTTGCCTATGATACCAGAATTGTCTGTTGCAGTATTGGCTTGTGCCCGAATTGGAGCCATTCATTCTGTAGTTTTTGCAGGTTTTTCAGCATCAGCTGTTGCAGCTCGTATCAATGATAGTGAATGTAAAATGGTTATTACATCTGATGGAAGCTATAGAGGAAATAAAGCTATTGATTTAAAAGGTATCATAGATGATGCCATAGAAAAATGTCACTGTGTAGAAAAAGTATTAGTGGTTAATAGAACTAATACTACTGTAAATATGAAAGAGGGGAGGGATTTATGGTTAGAGCCTCTAATGGAGGCAGCAATACCTAATAATGTAGCTGAGATCATGGATGCAGAAGATCCATTGTTTATATTGTATACTTCAGGTTCTACAGGTAAACCTAAAGGAATGTTACATACTACTGCTGGCTATATGGTGTATACTGCGTATACATTTAAAAATGTGTTCAATTATGAAGAAAATGATATTTTTTGGTGTACAGCTGATATCGGTTGGATTACTGGTCATTCCTATATTTTATATGGTCCACTTTTAAATGGAGCAACAACTGTAATTTTTGAAGGGGTACCTTCATATCCTGATTTCAGTCGTTTTTGGGAAGTAATTGAAAAACACAAAGTGACTCAGTTCTATACGGCCCCAACAGCAATTCGTGCTCTAGCAAAAGAAAACTTAGATTATGTACAACGATTCCCATTGGAATCTTTAAAAGTAATTGGCTCAGTAGGAGAACCTATAAATGAGGAAGCTTGGCACTGGTATAATGACCACGTAGGAGGTAAGCGATGTCCTTTGGTAGATACTTGGTGGCAAACCGAAACGGGTGGAATTATGATATCTCCTATTCCATTTGTTACCCCAACTAAACCAACATACGCCTCGTTACCTTTGCCAGGTATTCAGCCAGTCTTAATGGATGAATTGCGCAATGAGATTGAAGGAAATCAAGTTACAGGTAGTTTGTGTATTAAATTCCCCTGGCCTTCTATGGCTCGAACAATATGGGGTGATCACCAACGATTTAAAGAAACTTATTTTTCGGCTTTTCCAGGGAAATATTTCACGGGAGATGGAGCATTGCGTGATGAGGTAGGGTATTATCGTATTACGGGTCGTGTAGATGATGTAATTATAGTCTCTGGACATAATTTAGGTACGGCTCCAATAGAAGATTCTATTAATGAACATCCAGCTGTTGCTGAAAGTGCTATTGTTGGATTCCCTCATGATATAAAAGGGAATGCATTATATGGCTTTGTAATTTTAAAAGAAAGTGGTGAAAGTCGTAATCAAGAAAACTTAGCGAAAGAGATTAACCAATTGATATCTGATCAAGTAGGACCTATTGCCAAGTTGGATAAAATTCAATTTGTATCAGGTTTACCTAAAACCCGTTCAGGTAAAATTATGCGAAGAATATTAAGAAAAATTGCAGAAGGAGACTTCTCTAATTTTGGGGATACCAGTACCTTATTGAATCCAGAAATTGTGGATGAAATTAAAAACGGAAAGTTATAATAAGTTAGTTATTTGCTTTAAAAAAAGCCCCGAATTATTCGGGGCTTTTTTAGTTATAGAAAATTATTAATTTCGTTTTTCATGAATGTGAGTGCTACATTTGTAGCTACATCATCTTGTAATGAATTGTTTAGAATTTTTTCCCTTAAATCGTCCGCATTGCTTACAGATTCATCAACGGCTGCTTTTCTGATGTTTTGTATAATAGTGTTTTTAGCAGTTAATAGTATGGTCCAACATTCATCAGAAATATAAATTTGTTGAGTGATATTATGCTCGAATTCTTGTTCGATATGTTGGATAAGTAAATTTTGATATTCTAATTTTTCAGGACTAATTGGAGCTACGCGAATTAATAATTTAGAAGGATTAATTCGTTCTAATAGCAATGCAAGACGTTCATAAGCTTGTAAACGAAGTGGCAAAGCTTGTTTTTGATTTTCACGTTGCACTAACCAACGGCGAGTATTTTGTTGGTCTTTAAAATAATTATCAAATAAATAATAAGCTACTCCACCTGTAATTAAAGAGGGTACAGCATACATTAATAATTCTACTATTTTGTCTGTGTTCATATTTGGATTCGCGTTAAATTGTTGACAAATATAAAGAAATACCCTTAATTCTATATTGCAATTCAGCATAAG
Source organism: Flavobacterium sp. (assembly GCA_024644655.1). Lineage (GTDB taxonomy): Bacteria > Bacteroidota > Bacteroidia > Flavobacteriales > Flavobacteriaceae > Flavobacterium. Next base: position 7,018 of record JAHEHJ010000067.1, on the reverse strand, counting down.
TAACGTTAAATTTGTCGCAAGAGAGCTATTGAATAGGCAATCCTTTATTACCATGCAAAAATACATTTCCCAACTTAATGAAGCTCAGCAACAACCTGTCTTACAAAAGGACGGGCCTATGATTATTATTGCAGGAGCAGGATCAGGAAAAACTCGTGTATTAACGGTTCGGATAGCCAATTTGATGAATCAAGGTGTTGATGCTTTTAATATATTGGCCCTTACTTTTACCAATAAAGCGGCTCGTGAAATGAAAAAACGAATCGCTGATATAGTGGGTACTAATGAGGCGAAAAATTTATGGATGGGTACTTTTCACTCCGTATTTGCACGTATTTTAAGAAGTGAATCCGATAAATTGGGATACCCTTCTAATTTTACTATATACGACACTCAAGATAGTGTACGTGCTATATCCGCTATTATAAAGGAAATGCAGTTAGATAAAGACATCTATAAGCCAAAACAGGTTTTGGGAAGAATATCATCTTATAAGAACTCCTTAATTACGGTAAAAGCATATCATAATAATCCTGAATTGCAAGAACAAGATGCAATGAGTAAAAAGCCTCGAATGGGCGAAATCTATGCCAATTACGTAGAGCGATGTTTTAAAGCAGGTGCCATGGATTTTGATGACTTATTGTTAAAAACGAATGAATTGTTGAATCGATTTCCTGATGTATTAGCTAAATATCAAGATCGTTTTCGTTATATAATGGTGGATGAGTACCAAGACACCAATCATTCTCAGTATTTGATAGTTAGAGCTTTGTCAGATCGTTTTCAAAATATTTGTGTTGTAGGTGATGACGCACAAAGTATCTATGCGTTTCGTGGTGCTAACATCAATAATATCCTTAATTTTCAAAAGGACTACGATAACGTTACAACTTATCGATTAGAACAAAATTATCGTTCAACTAAGAATATAGTGGAAGCCGCGAATTCGATTATTGATAAGAATAAGACAAAGCTTGAGAAAATAGTGTGGACTGCTAATGATTATGGTCCTAAAATTAAAGTACATCGCAGTCTTACCGATGGGGAAGAAGGAAGATTTGTAGCAGGAGAGATTTTTGAACAAAAAATGCGCAACCAAATGTTGAATGGACAGTTTGCCATTTTATATCGAACTAACGCACAGTCAAGAGCCATGGAAGATGCTTTGCGTAAACGTGATATACCTTATCGAATTTATGGAGGCTTGTCTTTTTACCAAAGAAAAGAAATTAAAGATGTATTGTGTTATTTGCGGCTAGTTATCAATCCTAAAGATGAAGAAGCATTAGTTCGTGTGATAAATTATCCAGCTCGAGGTATTGGAGATAGTACAGTTGAAAAGTTGACAGTTGCTGCCAATCACTATAAGCGGTCAATTTTTGAAGTCATGGAGCATATTGATAAGATTGATTTAAAACTCAATTCAGGGACCAAAGCTAAGTTACAGGATTTTGTGACTATGATTAAAAGTTTTCAAATCATAAATGAACAGCAAGACGCATTTGTTTTGACCGAACATGTTGCTAAAAAGACAGGGTTGGTTCAAGAACTTAAAAAAGACGCTACACCAGAAGGTATAGCACGTATTGAAAATATAGAAACTTTGATGGGAGGGATAAAAGACTTCATTGAAGGGCAAAAAGAAATTGATGGTGCTAGAGGAGCGTTGTCCGAGTTTCTAGAAGATGTGGCTTTGGCTACTGATTTGGATAATGATACAGGAGATGATGATAGAGTGGCTTTAATGACTATTCACTTGGCAAAAGGATTGGAATTTCCATATGTGTTTGTGGTAGGTCTAGAAGAAGATTTATTTCCAAGCGCAATGAGTTTGAATACTCGAACTGAATTAGAAGAAGAGCGTAGATTGTTTTATGTAGCATTAACACGAGCAGAACATCAAGCCTATTTGACTTATGCACAATCTCGATACCGTTGGGGAAAACTAACTGATGCTGATCCTTCACGTTTTATTGAAGAAATTACAGATGACTATTTAGAATACATCAACCCAATGGATTTAGGTGGTTACCGATATAAACCAACTATGGATTTGGATATTTTTGGCGATATTGATAAATCCAAATTACGATTGGCAAAACCTATTGCAAGTAAACCACCCATGAGGAATTCCGAAGAATCGAGTTCTTCAGTTTCTATTCGTAAACTGAAACCCGTTTCAAGTAATTCAGAAGGGAGTTCTAATTTGTTTGATACTAAATTGATTGTTGGTAATATAGTTTTACATGAACGTTTTGGAAAAGGTGAAGTCCTCAATATAGAAGGAGTTGGTGCTGATAAGAAAGCTGAAATCAAATTTGAAACCGGAGGTATAAAGAAATTATTGTTGCGTTTCGCAAAATTGAATATAATTGGATAAGAAAATGGATAAACTTAAATCGATATCTTGGAAAACAGTTTTGTATTGGTTTTGTGTCATGACATTAATGAATGTGTACATTATTCCCAAATACATTAATCATGAAGCAATTACTATAAAGAGGATGGTTGTAGGTATAGTTGTTTCATTTGTTGTGTCAATATTAATGGGGTTGTTAAGTGTGAAAAAAGATAATAAATAAAATGGCTGAATTCATTAAAATATACGAAGATAAACCTAGTGAAGCCTCAATTAAGAAAGTAGTTGAAGTACTTCGAGATGGCGGTTTGGTAATATATCCTACAGATACGGTTTATGGATTAGGTTGTGATATCACCAATTCAAGAGCATTAGAACGTATTGCCAAAATTAAAGGGATAAAATTAGAGAAAGCTAACTTTTCATTTGTTTGTAGTGATTTAAGTAATATTTCTGACTACGTTAAGCAAATAGATACGTCAACTTTTAAAATATTAAAACGTTCTTTACCAGGTCCTTATACTTTTATATTGCCAGGAAATAATGATTTACCAAGAGAATTTCGTAAAAAGAAAACAGTAGGGATTCGTGTTCCTGATAATGCAATTGCTTTAGAAATAGTAAAGTTGTTAGGCAATCCGATTGTTTCAACATCAATTCATGATGACGATGAGGTATTAGAATATTCTACTGATCCAGAGCTTATTTTTGAAAAATGGCAAAATAAGGTAGATATGGTAATTGATGGTGGTTATGGAGATAATATAGGTTCTACAATTATCGATTTATCAGGTTATGAACCAGTAGTTCTTCGAGAAGGAAAAGGAAGTATAGATATTTTTTAACACTATAGTTATTAATAAAAAAGCCCTGAATAATCAGGGCTTTTTTGTTGGTGTGGTTTATGTTATTTCTTTTGATTTTTCATTTCTTTTTCTATCATATCATAAAACTCATCAATTTTAGGTAATACAACTATGCGAGTTCGTCTATTGATAGCTCTGTTATCTGCAGTATTATTCTCAACTAAAGGTATGAATTCACTTCTTCCTGCCGCAATTAATTGTGATGGTTTAACACCTAAATCTTTAGTTAAAACACGAACGATAGCCGTTGAGCGTTTTACACTTAAATCCCAGTTATCTAATAAAATGGCATTCCCAGTAAAAGGAACATTATCGGTATGTCCTTCTACCATACATTCGAAAGTAGGACGACTATTAATAACTTTAGCAACCTTAGCTAAAACTTCTTTCGCTTTATCACTCACAGTATAACTTCCACTTTTAAATAAAAGTTTGTCGGCTATAGAAATGAATACTACTCCTTTGTCTACATTAATTTCAATATCGGGATCTGCAATTCCCACGGAACTTTTTAGACTAGTAACTAACGCTAATGTTACACTATCTTTTTTAGTTAATGCATCCTGAAGACGATTAATTTTAAGGTCTTTTTCTTTTAGACTTTCTAAAGATTTTTCTAAATTTTGAGCTCCTTTTGTCGTTAAGACAGTTAATTCTTTTGAATTATTAATTAAATCCGAATTGTTTTGTTTTAAATACTCATTTTGTTTGGAAAGCGCTTCTTTTTCAGACAAGCACATATTTAATTTTACAGTAGTTGAATTCAATAAGTCTTGACACTCTTTGTTTTGTGCTTCTAAAGCGGCAATTTTTTTCTTAGTGCCACAAGATGTTAAGCTTAGGACAGCTATAGAAAGTACAAAAATTACTTTTTTCATGAGATGGGTTGATTAGAATTTTAGCAAAAATACATATTAATTTAGTTTAGCTCCCAATAAAATCGTGCTAAACTCTTGTTAAAAGAGTTTGTCAAAAACGGTGCCATTTTTAATGAAGTACGTGTATACTATACTGCGTTTTTTAAAATAAGAATCAAATTGATGGGTTTCTCTTTTCTTTAAAGTTTTGTTTATCAATGCATAAAAAGAAAAGTGTGCTTTTACTATAACCCAACAATGAATAAATTTTCCTTTTAAAATAAATTGAATGCCCGCTAAACCATCCAAGCATAGTCTCAGAAATAGAATTTTTAGGAGTTGGTTTTGTGGAAGGTTTTTAGTGAGCATAAGAAGAGAGTTCCTAAAATTTAAAAATGTTTTTTTAGGATTACTTTCATTTAATGTAGCTCCACCTACATGATAAACTGTGGATTGATGACAGTAATGGGCTAAATATCCTTTGTTATAGGCTCTCCAACATAAATCAATTTCTTCTTGATGTGCAAAAAAATCTCCATCAAATCCATTTAATGTGTGATAGACTTCTTTTCTTATGAAAAAACAAGCACCACTTGCCCAAAAAATGGGAATGTTAGTATCGTATTGTCCCAAATCCTCTTCAATAGTTTCAAAAATTCTTCCACGACAAAAAGGATAGCCTAGTTGGTCAATAAATCCTCCAGCAGCACCAGCATATTCAAAGTGAGTTTTGTTTTTATAATCTAAAATTTTGGGCTGTATTATGGCTATTTCAGGTGAGTTGGTAAATATAGTACAAATGGGTTTGAGCCAATTTGCAGTAACTTCAATATCGGAATTTACTAAAGCATAATAAGGCTCTTTTACATATTGTAAAGCGCTATTATACCCTTTGGCAAAACCAAAATTTCCTTCATTTTGAATAATAGTCACAGTTGGAAATTTAGTTTTGATAACTGCAATTGAATTATCAATTGATGCATTATCTGCAACATATATTTTGGCTTCTTCAGAATAAGCAATTACGGAAGGTAAAAACTGCTCAAGTAGTTTTGCTCCATTCCAATTTAATATGACAACTGCAATTTTTTTCAATTAGTATGTATTTGAATAATGAGGTAAATCATTTAAAAAAGTATAACATTCTTTTTTAAAATCCATTTGACAAAAATAATGATTTAGACCATTAGTTACCATTAAGTATTTAGCTTCTAATTTTAAATTGTAACGCGCTATTTGGTCAAAAGTATCTTGGGAAATTTTGATCTCAGGAGCTTTGCATTCTACTAATAAAAAAATTGAGCCATCCGGTTGAAATGCAACGATATCATATCGTTTACTCAATTCGTTAATTTTAATTAGCTTTTCCACATTAAGTAATGACAAGGGTACTTTTTTTTCTTGTAAAAGGAATTGTACGGTATGCTGACGTACCCATTCTTCAGGAGAAAGGAGGATAAATTTTTTTCGGATTGCATCAAAAATAGACACTTTATTTTCACTATTTTTGAAGCGAAACGTATAAGTCGGAAAGTTCAGTTTTTGCATAAAGCAAATTTAAATTGAATTTTTTGAACTTTAGGCTGTTTTAAAGCTAATTTTATTTGCATCAGGAGTTGATAAGGCATAATATTTATGGATGAAGTAGTAAAAATAATCAATGATATTAAAGCAGGAAATATTAAACCTATCTATTTGTTGATGGGAGAAGAAGCCTATTATATTGATAAATTAACTGAATATATTGAGCAACATATACTTTTAGAAGAAGAAAGAGACTTCAATCAAACAATTGTATATGGAAGAGATACGACTATTGATGAAATAGTAGCACACGCAAAACGTTATCCAATGATTGCAGAACGTCAAGTTGTGATTGTTAAAGAAGCTCAAGATTTGTCAAAGACCATTGATTCATTAGAAACGTATGCTGACAACCCCCAACCAACAACTGTTCTTGTACTTGCGTATAAATACAAAACAGTAGATAAGCGCAAAAAGCTAGTGAAGCTAATAGATAAAAAAGGGGTAGTGTTTGAGAGTAAGAAAATGTATGAAAATCAGGTAGGGCAATGGATTTCAAAAGTTTTACACGGAAGAGGATATGGAATTGAGCCTAAAGCAATGATGATGCTTGTAGAATTTATGGGAAATGATTTGAGTCGGATTGCCAATGAGTTGACCAAACTAGAAATTATTTTACCTAAAGGAAGTACGATAACACCCCATCATATTGAGGAAAACATAGGATTTAGTAAAGATTTTAATGTGTTTGAGTTTCGTAAAGCAATAGGTTCTAAAAACCAATTGAAAGCATTTCAGATTGCGGAGTATTTCTCCCAAAATAAAAAAGAGAACCCTATCGTAATGACTTCTGGTTTGGTTTTTAGTTTTTTTTCAGGTTTGTTATTGTATCATGGTCTTAAAGATAAATCTCAAACTAATGTAGCTAAAGTACTCAAAGTAAACCCGTTTTTCGTGAAAGATTATGAAGAGGCTTTTCGTAATTATCCCATGCGTAAAGTAAGTACAATAATCAACTCAATACGTGATATGGATATGAAAAGCAAAGGAGTAGGAGGTGCTAATATCCCCGATTATGACTTGTATAAAGAATTGTTAGTTACTATCTTTAATTAAGTTGCTTAGGTTTCTTTGAAACATTCCTACAGGGCAACTTTTTTTTACATAAGAACGACTGTTTTAAATGATGATGGATTTTATACCAAAAGTCCATCATCTTTTAAGTATATGGCCATCATCTTTTTTAAAACCAATTATTGAGGTGTTTTTTAAGTGGGTTACATGTGAAACTTATATCAGTATCTAATCTTTTTTTAATCTAATAGTTTGTGAAAGTAAATCCGCTTTGTAAGGTCTTTTCTTAATTATAAAACAGCTAGTGTTATTTATCGATATTTTATGTTGATTGG
>JAHEHJ010000116.1 GCA_024644655.1 Flavobacterium sp. | reverse complement strand
TAGTTATTCAACAAATTAAAGAGCGAAGAGAAATCCTAAAGATTACGCAAGAAAGCTTGGCTGATCTATCAGGAATTGGGCTCCGGACAATAAAACAGTTGGAGGGAGGTAAAGGTAATCCCACCTTTAACACCCTACAAGAAATTGCCGATGTGCTTGGATTAGAACTTGTTTTACAAGTTAAAAAACTAAATAAAGTATGAGAGCAGGGCAAGTTTATTATAAAAACCAATCAGCAGGTATGCTGAGTCAACTAGATAATGGAAGTTTTGTTTTTCAATATGATGAACAGTGGTTGAATGACAGCAGCAAGCCATCCATAAGTTTGACCTTTCCGAAAAACAAAATGGAATTTCAGTCGTCAACACTTTTTTCGTTTTTTTTCAATTTGATTCCAGAAGGGGTAAACAAACGTTTGATATGTAGTAAAAGGCGAATAGACTTGGATGACTATTTCGGAATCTTGCTAGAGGTTGCTGGTGGTGATACGATAGGTGCAGTTAAAGTAATAAAAATGAATGACCAACATGGAAATAAATAGATGTCCAGGAACATTAGCTGCAGGCTTTACTACCTACAGTAGAACATGTAGTAAGCGTGTCTTTAACGGAAGTAAGGTAAATCATGTGCTCCCATATGCTTCTTTGCAGTCCAATCACAACAGTGAAGACTCATTTGAAGAGAATGCAACCCGTATGTCTATTTCAGGCGTACAGGAAAAGTTCTCAATCATTCAATTGAAAAATAAAATCCGTTTGACTAAGGAAGGAGAGCAAGGTACTCATATATTAAAACCTATTCCAAGTGTATCAAAAAACGCAGATCAAATGCCTGCGAATGAGCACTTAACCATGCAAATTGCCCAACAAGTATTTGGCATTGAAACAGCAGAGAATGCTTTAATCTTTTTTGGAAATGACGACCCTGCCTACATTACCAAGCGTTTTGACGTGGTACCAGGTGGTCTTAAATTGGCTCAAGAGGATTTTGCATCTCTTGCCGGAATGAGTCCACAAACCCATGGGACAGATTATAAATACCTAGGTAGTTATTGGGTTTTGTTTGAACTTATGCGTGAAAATTTGCCAAGCTATAAAGTCGAATCGCTCAAACTATTTAAATTGTTGGTCTTTAATTATTTGTTCTCAAATGGGGATGCTCATTTGAAGAATTTTTCAATTATTGAAACGCCACAAGGAGATTTTAAATTAAGTCCCGCTTATGACCTTTTAAACAGTCGAATTCACATCGATGATAAAGATTTTGCTTTAGATGAAGGTTTGATTCCAGCAAAAATGGGACAAGGAAATGTTGCAAAACAATTTCGACTGTTGGCAGTGCATGCTGGAATTCCAGAAAAGCTAACAAATGCTATGATGGCTTTGATGGTTTCAAGAACGGAACAGGTTACAAATTTGATTGCTGCATCCTTTCTAAAATACAGGATTAAGCGGAGCTACCTGCAAGGTTATCAGTTGAAGCTTAAAAAGCTGCGTGAATGAAAAGTTTCGGCGCCTAAAAATTATATATACTTTATTTTTGCACTCGTTATTAATCTTATGCGCTTGTTTTTATCTTTCACTATACTGCGCCTTTGATTACTTTAAAGCGCTCCAATTCAAGCATTTTACTAACCTGATTGACCATAAAGCACCAATTCCAGCTGGTTTATTCTCATTAATACCCTGGACATACCGTCCCACCTATTGTTAACCAGTTTAAGTTTAAAAATAAGCGCAATTTTATACTCAGAGTATAAGAATAGGATGTAAAATAAACTGTAAAGTGAAATCTCTTTTATCGTGCCTCAACTGTAAGTGTATTGACCCACTAAATTGCTGTATAGAATTGGAAAAAGAATTTCAAAAAATGAAGTAACTCAGATTATTACATGTGATAATATTTTTTCAAATATTATGTGTTCGTAACAAATAATAGTGTGAATTTGTTACGAAAAAATTGTATTTAAAACATTGTAACTATATGAAAAACAATTAATTGCGAGAATAAGAGCCCATGGTAGAGGTTTTGTTTTTACGGCAAAGCTATTTTCTGGATTAACCAACGATTCAGCTAGCGTGTGAATAGATTTAACTCGGTTAGTGCGATAGAAGCTCTGTTTTATGATTTTTTTAGCTAAACTGAAATTTGAATAATCGTTGTATAAATTATCATATGTCACAATAATTCGTATATTTGTGACATGTATGAGTCAATAAGCAGTCAAATTGAGAATAAAATTAAGCGGTCGAAGCCAGGTCAAATTATTCTTCCATCCGATTTTAAGGACTTGGGCACTTCTACGGCCATAAGGAAAACGCTCTCTCGATTAGTTGATCGGAAGGTGTTGGTTCGTATGGGACAGGGTGTTTATGTTATTCCTATTCATGATAAGTTATTTGGCGAAGTGCTCCCATCCATGGAAGAAATTGCAGCATCCTTAGCGGAAAAAGAACACGTTAAAATCATGCCTACTGGCCAATATGCATTAAACAAAATTGGACTTTCTGATCAGGTTCCAATGAAAATGGTTTTTCTAACAAACGGAACTAAGAAAAATATAACGATTGGAAAGAGTTCAATTGAGTTTCAGCCAACCACAACCAAAAAATTAGCCATGGTGGGAAGTATATCAAGCTTGTTATTTTTGGGGTTAGAAGAATTGGATTTAAATCGGCTGACAGAATCTGAGCTAGAAAAAATAATCAACTTACTCAAAAAGGAAGATCAAAATAATTTGAAGCATGATTTGAAATTAGCGCCTGCAAGAATAAGCGATTTTGTCATTAACAACTTCTTTAAACAAACAATATGATTGGATGGCTTCAAAAACTAGATGATGCCTGCAGGTTTTGTATTTTGAGGTGAGTGCTTTAAAGAAAGAAGTTTAATCATTTGCATGAAAAAATAGAAAAATTCATGCATTTTTGGATTTTTTTCATACCTTGTGCCTTACAATTAATGAAAGCATTATATCAAAATATTAAGCCAGGTGAAGTATATCGCCGCTCTGACCTAGAATATTTTTCTTCGGCCATTGATCGTCATTTGTCACAATTAGTTCAAGAAGGTTCACTATTACGCTTAAGTCACGGATTGTATTACGCACCTCAACTTTCTAAGTTTGGAGCTTTACCACCTAATGATGCCGTGCTAGTTGAACGTTTTTTAAAAGATGATGAATTCTTAATCTTATCCCCAAATTTATTTAATTCATTAGGTTTGGGACTTACGCAGTTATACAATTCTTCTTGGGTATACAATCATAAACGAAAGGGTGAGTTTACATTAAACGGAAAAAAATTTGAATTCAAGCTTAAATCATCTTTTCCGTCTCAACTGACCAAAGAGTTTTTATTTGTTGAACTGTTAAATAGTTTGGAAGATTTAGTTGAAACCCCCGAATTATCTCAAATTCATAATAAAATCAAAGACTTTGATTCAAAAGTATTAGTCCAAATGTCACAAAAGTATGGTTCAGGTCGAAGCAGGAAAATTTTGAAATCGGTTTTGCCTAAAGATTTAAATTATGCTTGATTTTATTCACAATGACCCGGAGTTTGGGAGTTTAATTTCTATCGTGTCATCCAAATTAGGTATCAACGAGACACTTGTAGAAAAAGACTACTGGATTATGCATGCACTATATTCTTTACAGCAGCAGCAAATTGAATTTGAATTAAAAGGTGGTACGTCGCTCTCAAAAGGGTTCGGTTTAATTCATCGTTTTTCTGAAGATATTGATATTCATATCAAAACCAACTTTGGCTTTGAAGTTGAAGGAAGAGAGGATAAACGAAAAGTGATAGAAGCACGGAGGCAGTTTTACGATTACCTAGCAGAAAATATAAGTATAGATGGAATTATTCGAGTTGAAAGAGATTATGAATTTGATGACCTTGACAAGTATAGAAGTGGTGGTATTAGGTTAAGTTACAAATCATTAACACCAATACTTGATGGTCTGAAAGATGGTATTTTATTGGAGGCAGGTTTTGACACTATTACACCCAATAAACCCAAAGATATATCTTCGTGGATTTGGGACCATCTTCTGTCTATTAATATGCACACCCAGTATATTGATAATACAGCTCCATCAGTACCATGTTATCATCCGGGTAATACATTAGTTGAAAAACTCCAAACGATAATTAGAAAGTTCAGAAATTTTAATAATGGTCAAGAATCTAATGGAAAAAACTTTATGCGTCAATATTATGATGTGTTTTGTCTGTTAGGAAATGAATCGGTAGTTGAATTTATCGGTTCAGCCGAATATTGTGAGCATAAATCAAAACGAATTAAGGGTAAGGATAACGAAATTCCAATTTCTGAACATCCAGCTTTATCGCTTGAAGATCCTGCAGTCCGAAGGTCTTTTGAGGCCAAGTATAAGGCAACATCTAAGCTTTATTACAATGGACAGCCACCATTCGATGAAGTGATGAACAGAATAAAAGATTTTTTGACTAAACTGTGATTACCGTTGATTACCAATGATTTGCTTGGTGCGCAATTTAGTGCGTAGTTGAAACCTAACTAACTGATAATCAATATAATAATATCCTATAATTAGTGTGGTCCACGGGGAGCAGGTCAGCCTTATCTCGATAAATCGATAGTAGGGCATTTGTCTCTTGATGCATAATCGGCAAATTTGTGATTCTGTAAATTGGGGCTTTAGTCCATCCGAGATTGACATTTCCCCATTTGGCACCTGATTTTGTTATTTCAATCCTTGCAATTTCTTGATTTATCAATAGCTTTACGCTCGAATTGAATCGTCGCGCGTCGCTTGCTCATGGAAAAATCGTTTTGCATCATCCTTCCCTGCTTTAATGAAAGTGGCGTCATCG
>JAHEHJ010000052.1 GCA_024644655.1 Flavobacterium sp. | reverse complement strand
CGTTGTTATTATAGGTACACCTGATCATTGGCATGCACTTCAAATGATTCATGCTTGTCAGGCCGGAAAAGATATTTATGTAGAAAAACCAGTAGGTAATTCTATTGTGGAATGTAACGCAATGGTGGCAGCGCAAGAAAAATATGGTAGAGCGGTGCAAGCGGGTCAGTGGCAACGCAGTCAAAAACATTTTGGCGACGCCGTTGATTTTGTGCATACCGGAAAACTAGGTGCGATCAGAAATGTAAAAGTGTGGTGCTATTCACAGTCTACACCCATGCAGCCGAGACCAGACGCGCCTGTACCTGCAGGTGTTGATTATAAAACATGGCTCGGTCCAGCTCAGTTAAGACCCTATAACCGCAATCGTTTCCATTATTCATTTAGATGGTTTTGGGATTATGCAGGCGGCCTAATGACGGATTGGGGCGTGCATTTATTGGATTATGCTTTACTGGGCATGAAAGAAACGGCACCCAATACAATTTCTGCGGTGGGCGGTAAATACGCCGATCCTAATGCTGCAAGTGAAACGCCAGATATGTTAAACGTGCTATACGGATTTGATAAGTTTAGTGTTTCTTGGGAGCAAACAATGGGTATTACCAATGGTAACTACGGAAGAGATCATGGTGTTGCGTTTCAGGGCGACAACGGCACTTTAGTTTTAAATAGAAACGGCTGGGAAGTACTTGAAGAATCTAGAAGTGCCAATAAAATCATTGTTCCACTCAATAGATCGGTAGACAATGGTGTAGAAAAACATTGGATTAACTTTTTAGAAGTTGTAAAATCTCGTGACTTTTCTAAACTACACTGCTCTATTCAAGAAGGTGCAAAAGTGGCTACCATTTGTCAGATGGGAAACATTGCACACCGCAGTGGCAAACAATTACAGTGGGATCCTACAAAAAAACAATTTACCGACGCTGCGGTTAACGCAAAATATTTATCGGCTGTGTACCATAACGGATACAGCATTCCAAAAATTTAAGAGGATGAAAAAATTGATAGTGGTGTTACTTGGTGTAACACTAATTGCAACAAATGCTAGTGCGCAAAAAAGTAAAGAAGACAGTTTAAATAGAGAAGCTGCAAAAACCGAAATCTGGGAACCAAAGCCTACAAAAGTAGAACCCGGTAAAACGCCTTCAGATGCCCCATCTGATGCTATTGTGCTTTACAATGGTAAAAATTTAGATGCATGGCACCGTTTAGGTGGCGGAAAACCCGGTTGGAAAATAGAAAAAGACGGTACGCTAACCGTGGTGAAAGGGTCGGGCGCCATTGAAACCAATCAGCCATTTGGTAGTTGTCAGCTCCATATCGAATGGCGTTCTCCCGCAGAAATTAAGCAATCAGGTCAGTACCGTGCCAATAGTGGCGTGTTTTTTATGGGTAAGTATGAAATCCAAATTTTAGATTCTTATACCAACCAAACCTATGTGAACGGACAAGCGGGTGCAGTTTACAAACAGCATATTCCACTTGTAAATGCAACAAAAAAACCGGGTGAGTGGCAAACCTATGATATCATTTTTACAGCGCCTCAATTTTATGCCGACGGTAAAGTGCAGGTGCCAGGAAGATTTACGGTGTTACACAATGGCGTACTCATTCAAAACAATGTTGAAATAAAAGGAACGATTCAGTGGATTGGTCCAGCGGTGTATGAAGCGCATCCAGCTAAACTTCCTTTTTATTTACAAGATCATGGCTTTGATGGAGGCAGTCCAGTAAGCTATAGAAATATTTGGATTCGTCCTTTAGATTAGTATATCTTATTATCAAGTATAAACACCTAATGCCCTTTGGTACCAATGGTTTCACTAATGTAATATTTATTTTAGGCAATGTAATAGCGTGTAGTTGTCAGCAATAATTAGGAAGTGATATTTATTATTTCCAAATTGAATAATAAAATTATTGCATGTCGGAACAGCCCAGCTTTTACACGCTTATTTTGTTTTCAATTCCACTACTTGGTGTATTTCTCTTTTTATTTATTTGTGTGATTTATTTCTACCACAAAAAAAATAAAACTTTACTGCATCAACTCATCACCACCGAAATTACGGCCGCCGAAAAAGAACGTAAAAGAATTGCTGCCGATCTTCATGATGATTTTGGCCAACTACTTTCTGTTATTAGACTGCAGGTAAGTAGTATCAATCCCGTTTCTCCCGCAGACAGACAACTCATTAAAGAAGCCGCCACGCATATCGATGACGTATTAAAACGTATGCGTGTGATGAGTGAAGCCATTGTCCCCAATCAGTTACTGGCAGCGGGGTTTTGCTGGGGCGTAGAAGAACTGGTAGCCACTTTTAATAAACTAGGTAATATTCAAGTGCACTGGGAACTAAGTGGTACACTTCCAGAATCGGAACCAGATCACTGGCTACATCATTACCGGATTATTCAGGAAATATTAAACAATGCACTAAAGCATTCCAATGCAAAAAATGTTTGGATCAACGCGGTAGTTGACGAAAAATATTTTTCACTATCGATTACAGATGATGGTATTGGTTTTGATAAAGAGGCCGTTACGCAGGCATCTACCGGTTCTGGTTTAAGAAATATTTTTAACCGCGTTGCACTACTTCGTGGTCAAATAATTATAGACACTTTGCCACAGCAAGGCGTTCGTTATCAAATAAAAACTCCCCTTAATTATGCTAAGTAAAAAAATCAAAATTGTCATTGCCGATGATCACCGAATTTTTAGAGAAGGCTTAAAGCTAATGCTAGCAGGCGTTTCCAATATTGACTTATTGGGCGAGGCTTCTGATGGCAATCAATTAATTGCACTTGTAGCATCCGTAGCGCCCGATGTAATTATTACCGATGTAAAAATGCCCAACCTTACAGGTACCGAAGCAGTAAAAATATTATGCGCAAAATATCCGGGCATCCGAATTATTGCACTCACATCTTTTGGTGAAGACCAACAAATTATTGAAATGATTGAAGCGGGCGCGATGGGCTTTTTATCAAAAAATATTGTGCATGAAGAACTGGTAACCGCCATCAATTCGGTGTATCAGCATAATGCATATTTTTCTCAAAGTATTACCGAAAGGCTTTCAAAAATTATTGCCCAAAAAACAACGGTCCGTCATCACAATGCAAGCATCAGTTTTACCGAAGTAGAAAAACAAATTATTGGACTGATTTGTAAAGAACTTACGAGTAAAGAAATCGCGAGCCAGCTAAAAATTGGAAAACGAACCGTAGAGAGCTACCGAATTAGAATTATGGACAAAATAGGTGCTAAAAGTTTGGCAGGTATTATCACGTATGCAGCAGGATATTTGCCTAAAAATCAACAAATTGCATAAAATTGGCCCTAAAAACCAAAATAAAGCAGTTTTGACTAATTTTTAACCCGGCCTTGATGTCAATTCAGTTATTTTTGTGGCCAATTGTATTTATACAGCGAACCAAACGAACAATGAAAAAATTAGTATTTCTAAGCCTAGCGCTAACTGCTACCCTTTTTGCTTCAGCTCAAACAGCAAAAAAACCAACCAAAGACTGGAGTAAATTTGATTTTACCAACCGTGCTGCCGATCATTTAATGATTCAGTATGGCGGAGATTCTTGGACTGGAAAGCCTACTGCAATGCGCACTGGTAATGGTTTTAGCAGACATTTTAATGTTTATTTCATGTTTGATAAGCCTTTTAAAACCAACCCAAAATTTAGTGTTGCATATGGTATTGGATTAGGAACTAGCCATATATTTTTTAACAACACTAAAGTTGATTTTAAATCGGCGGCAAGCACTTTACAGTATTACGCAGTTGATAGCGTAGATCATTTTAAGAAAAATAAAGTGGCTAGTATTTACGCCGAAATTCCTGCAGAAATCAGGTACTATTCTAATCCAGAAAATCCTAACAAATCTTGGAAGGCTGCTATTGGTGTTAAAGTAGGTTCTTTATTAAAAGCATATACAAAAGGTAAAAACCTAGTCAATAAAAAAGGCGAATCTGTGTATGGTACTTCTTATATCGAAAAAGATGTGACCAAGCGTTATATCAACGGAACCATGCTTGCTGTAACAGGAAGATTGGGTTATGGTAGTTGGTCTTTAGGTGCTGGTTATCAATTTAACGGTGTGCTTAAAGAAGGATTTGGTCCTACCATGCACCGTTTTTCTGTAGGCATTACTCTCAGCGGTTTATAAATTTGATATTTTGATTGAGAAGCAACATAAAATTAGAAAAGAGGAGAAAGCGGTACTTGTTGGTCTCATTCAAAAAGAGCAAACACCAGATCAAGTAAGAGAATATTTAGATGAGCTTGCTTTTTTAGCTGAAACGGCTGGTGCTACTACTTTAGAAAGATTTACACAACGACTTCCGCATCCCGATAGCCGCACATTTGTTGGAAAAGGAAAGCTCGAAGAAATCAAACAATACGTTGCTTCTAGAGATATTAACGTAGTCATATTTGATGACGAATTAACCGGCTCACAAATTTCAAATATTGAAAAAGAAGTGAAGTGCAGAGTTATTGATCGAAGCGATTTAATCCTAGATATATTTGCCTCTCGCGCAAGAACGGCACAAGCAAAAGTGCAAGTAGAGTTAGCGCAATACCAATATATTTTACCACGCTTAAAAGGTATGTGGACGCACCTTGAGCGTCAGGGAGCGGGTATTGGTTCTCGTGGTCCGGGTGAAACAGAAATCGAAACAGATAGACGTATAGTTAAAGATAAAATTGCATTACTGCGCGGACGTTTAAAAGAAATTGATAAACAATCTATCACCCAGCGTAAAGAACGCGGAGAGTTTATACGCGTTGCACTGGTAGGTTACACCAACGTTGGTAAAAGCACGCTCATGAATGTGCTGAGTAAATCTGATGTGTTTGCAGAAAATAAATTGTTTGCAACACTGGATACCACCACTCGAAAAATTGTTTACGAAAACACCCCGTTTTTATTAAGTGATACGGTAGGTTTTATTAGAAAATTACCACACCATTTAGTAGAAAGTTTTAAAAGTACTTTGGATGAAGTGCGTGAAGCAGATATTTTATTACACGTTGTTGATGTTTCACATCCTTTATACGAAGACCAAATCGGTGTTGTAAATCATACACTGCAAGAGCTCAAAGCATTTGACAAACCCATTCTTACCATATTTAACAAACTCGATTTGTATGAGTCTGTTACATTTGATGAATGGCTTGAAGACGACGTTAAGCAAGAGTTGTTATTAGAACTTAAAGAAAAGTGGGACCGTGCTACTGGTAATAATTGTGTTTTTGTTTCGGCTCTGGAAAAGAAAAATATAGATGCACTCCGTGAAATTATTTTAACCAAAGTGCGTGAACTCTATTTAATACGTTACCCTTACAGAGACATTCATTTTTAATTGCATGCTTTCTCTTTTTTCCAAAACACCCACTTGGCATAAAATTACAGATGCCCCTTTATCATTAAGTTGGCAATCCAATAACATGTGTATTGTAGAAGTGGCGGATAAAAAAATAACCCTCGGCAAGTTTCAGGATCAAATTTTTGCTTTCGCCCAAAAATGCCCCCATGCCAGCGGGATCATGGCAGATGGCTTTATTGACGCCGCCGGAATGGTGGTATGTCCTTTGCACCGGTATAGGTTTAGCCTCCAAAATGGGCGGAATACCAGCGGCGAAGGCTATTATTTAAAAACCTATCCCACCCAAATGCGGGAAGATGGCCTATATGTTGCTTTTTAGCACTGTTTTTTAATGATTTTTGCAACTAGATTTTGCCAGATTGCAAATTTTCCTATTTTTGCAACCCCATGGTACTCAACTGTGGGAAACATATTCCTCCTTAGCTCAGTTGGTTAGAGCATCTGACTGTTAATCAGAGGGTCTCTGGTTCAAGTCCAGAAGGGGGAGCAATACTGCACAAGGCGACAGAAATGTCGCCTTTTTTGTTGTCTTTCAGTGAGTTAGGCTAGCTGCATCTTTTTGAAGTCTTTAATTATCTTTACCAATCAAAAATAAATGAATGGAAAGTATAGTAGCGTTTTTTAAATTACAGGGTTTTAGCAAGAAAGATTGTGAGACAATAGGTCAATCCTTTAAAAAAGTACAACTAAACAAGGGTGATTTTTTTGTTAAAGAAGGGAATGTTTCTACTCAGTTAGGGATTGTAGAGTCAGGTCAACTACAATTTTTCACTACAGTAAATCAATGTGACGAAAGGACAACCTATGTATCATTAGAAAATACTTTTGTTGCTTCCCTATTAAGTTATTTAAATGAAGTTCCTGCTCGTGAGAATATTCGAGCCTTAAGCGATTCTGTTATATGGGTAATTGAAAAAAAGGAAGTTAGTAGCCTGCAAATTCAAATTTCAGCGTTTAAAGATTTCTATATCAAATTGATTGAATATCAGCTTTGTTGTATTGATAAAAGTAGACTTGATTTCATAACATTAAGTGCACAAGAAAGGTACAATCAATTGCAAATTCAAGAACCACGTTTATTTCAAGAAATTCCCTTACAATATATCTCCTCTATGCTAGGCATCTCTCCAAGGCACCTTAGCAGACTGAGAAAAATCGTATAATTTTTTAGGACATTTGTCTATCGATTGAGAACTAAAATTGAAGCAACTTTACCGCATAAATTTATTTTATGCGCTATTTATTC
This sequence comes from Flavobacterium sp., assembly GCA_024644655.1. GTDB lineage: Bacteria > Bacteroidota > Bacteroidia > Flavobacteriales > Flavobacteriaceae > Flavobacterium. The sequence goes on along the minus strand of JAHEHJ010000052.1, from coordinate 16,403 downwards.
ATTTTAGCTTTGCTCTTGTCAACATTGACACCAGTAGGCTCTCAGACTAGATTCCCCACACATCAGATCAGTTTCAATGGATTTAGAAATCCATCAATTGGTCTAGAATACCAGTACAATAAAACCTCTTTACACGCTGGGTATTATGTTTCCAATTTTGAAAAAGATGTCACAACTGAATTTGTGAAAGTAGGAGTTACGGAGTGGTTTTTACCTTTTGGGAAGAAAGAACATCCTTCCTCTTTCTATTCAGGAGCTTCTTATATTAGAGGGATGACGCGTGATTACAAAAACACGAATTCCCTTGGTTTAGAAACGGGTGTTCGATGGTATGTGTGGAAGGGTTTGAATTTTCGACTTGGAGTCATTGCACTCCTATCAAAGGATAAAGAAACAAAGATAAACCCTACGCCAAGTATTAGTTACTCAATCAAACTTTAATAATGAAAATTCCCGAAAAGACCATTGGTATCCTCCTCATTTTAGGAGCATTGGGTGTATTGATACCTTATACTGTTTTAACAATAACCTTTGATTATCCCTCCATTCTTAGAGAGGAAACCGGAAGTATATTGACTAAGTTTCATCAAGGAGGAACTACCCTCATTTGGACTTGGTGGGCATTCGCCTTTTTAGGATTACCCTTATTAGAGGCAGTGGTTTTAATAGGCCAACTATATAAAGACAAATTCTACTTCGTAAGATGGGCTACCACCTTAGGGGTGATTGGTATCATCGTTCAGTTCATTGGATTATTGCGTTGGACTTTTGTTGTGCCCGTATTAGCCAACAACTTCGTAACGGGGTCCGAGATGGCTAAGGAAGCGAATAAAGTAGCATTTCAAGTGATACACCAATACGGCGGGGTAATTTTAGGTGAACACATAGGTCAATTGTTCACCATTCTTTGGACTGTTATGATTTCCTCTGCCTTTATGCAATTGAAACTTTTTCCTAAATGGGTCAATGGTCTTGGTTTTGTATCTTCATTCATCTATTTGTTGGCACAAGCCGAACTTTTTGCCACTGTTATACCTAATTTTCCTGTCTTAGAAATGGCAGGGTTTATTGGAAGTACACTTTGGATTATTTGGCTTCTGATTATTGGAATTAAATTTTTAAAAATTAAAATGTGAACATATTGAAATTCGGTTTTCTATTTTCCTGTTTATTGATTTTTACAACAGCTTTTTCTCAAAATTCGGAAGGATTAAGAAAATTGATGCTAAGTAGAGTAAGTTCCGAAGGAAAAAATCCTGTGCACAGTATCCAGGTATATATTTCCAAAGGTGATTCCGTCTTTAATGAAGCCGTTGGATATTCGGATGGAAAGAGTTTAGTTGCTCAAAAGGATAACCAATATAAAATTGCTAGTATCACTAAAACAATGACATCTGTTGTGATTCTTCAATTGCAAGAGGAGGGTAAACTTAATGTTACTGATACCATAACTAAGTTTTTCGCGGATTCCAAGATTGTAAGAATAAACGACCTGCACATTCACAAAGGTGTTTCTTATGGGAATACCATTACAATTCAACAGTTACTTCAACATAGAACCGGATTAGCAGATATTTTTACCGATGCGGCATTTCGATTCTACCTAAATGAATACCTAAATAAGAAACAAGAATGGAATTCAGAGAAATTGATGAACCGTTATTACAAATATGGGTTAAACAAAAAAACACATTTTGTACCAGATAGTGGATACTATTATTCTGATGTTAATTATTTTTTGCTGGGATTGATTATTGAAAAAGTTTCAGGTGAATCTCTAGCCCAACAATTTAGAAAAAGAATATTTGATCCTTTGAAAATGTCACAAACCTATTTTGAATATTATGAACCTGCTTTAGGAAGTGGTAATGTGGCGCATTCATTTTTGGGTAAGAGAGACATAACCAAAATCTTAAATACTTCCTATGATTGGGCTGGAGGTGGTGTCGTTTCTACCAACGCAGATTTGGCCACTTTTTTAAAAGGAATCTTTGAAGGTAAATTGTATAAAAAAGATAGTTCACTTAAATTGATGACTACAATGTTACCACATACCTTAAAATCGGGACGTGTAAGTTATTATGGATTGGGCTTGTATCAGTATACATTCAATGGAGAAAAATATTTTGGACACGGCGGATTTTGGGGTTCTATCATCGCTTATAATCCCACGAAGAAGATGATTTTTTGTGGAACCGTTAATCAAGTAAATCCTCCTTTTAGAACGAATCAATTTGTTGAATCATTATTGTCAACCTTTTAAAATTCAAATAAAAATGAAAACACCATTTAACAAATTACTTTACATTGGATTTTTACTATTGGGCCTTTTTCAAGCGTTTTTTTCTAAAGATTACATTCAAGCTGCATCATCTCTTGGTATTGGATTGGCCTTTGACCCTTTTGATACGGAACAAAAGTGGAATGACCGACCTACTTGGCAAAAGACAGTTTTGATTATTCACTTGGCATTGGTCGCAGCAATGTTTGGGTTTGGCATTGGGTTAAATGAAAAATAGACTTCTTGCAATTTGACACGAAGTTTAACCCTTTAATTTTCTGATTGTCACATACTCAATCATCGCATTATAGCTGCATCTTTCGTCTGTAAGGGGAGCTGATATAAAGATAAAAGGGTTATACTTTGATAGTATGACCCTTTTTTAATGCCAAATTTTATATTTATAAATAAATATTTATTGTTAATCAATAAATATTTAACTACATTTGTGACATAAATTTTACGAATTATGTCAAAAGGAACCGATTTTCTTTTCAAAGTGCTTAATGTACTTGCTTGGATTATTTTTATTGGATTATGTATCGAGTCTGGCGGGTTGATAGTAAATGCTTTTGTTTCGATTTTTATCAATCCTTTAGCATCCTCCAAATTCTGGGGTGGGATGAACTTATATGAATTGAATCAATTCAACGAAAGTCATTTTATTTCATTAGTTGTTCTAATGATAATTGTTTCAGTGTTGAAGTCTATATTGTTTTATTTGATTGTCAACCTTTTTCACAAAAAGAAATTAAATCTATCTAAACCTTTTAATGAAACAATGGGTAAATACATTTTTAATCTATCCTATTTGTCATTTGGAATTGGCCTTTTTATTTATTGGGGAAACAATTTTTCTAATTGGTTGAAAATTATAAGCAATGACAAAATCTTACCATCTCTTCAACAACTAAAAATTGAAGGTGGAGATGTGTGGTTATTTATGGGTGTCATTCTTCTCATATTTGCAATGATATTTAAGAAGGGAATTGAAATACAATCTGAAAACGACTTAACTGTATAACCTATGCCAATTATAGTAAACTTGGATGTGATGATGGCAAAACGAAAAATGTCATTAAATGAATTGTCTGAAAAAGTTGGATTAACATTGGCAAATCTGTCTATTCTTAAAACAGGAAAAGCAAAAGCAATAAGGTTTAGTACATTGGAGGCAATTTGTAAAGTGTTGGATTGTCAACCTGCTGATATATTAGAGTTTGTAGATAAATAAAGATATAATGATACCAAGAATTGAAACAATAAACGAGAAGAAATTGGTTGGAAAACGAATGACAATGAGTTATGCTCATTATCGAATTGGAGAATTATGGGGGAGTTTTATGCCAAGAAGAAAAGAAATAACCAATGCTTTGACAAACGATCTAATATCATTAGTCATATATGCTCCTAATCACTTTATAGATTTCAAACCTACTAACCAATTTGAAAGATGGGCCACTGTAGAGGTTGAAAATTTCAATAAAGTGCCAAATGAAATGGAAACATATAATTTATCAAGTGGGCTTTATGCAGTTTTTAATTATAAAGGAATGAGTTCAGGAGCCGCAGCTTTTTTCCAATACATCTATAGCGAATGGGTGCCCAATTCAGAATATATATTAGATGATAGAGCACATTTTGAAGTTTTGGATGAAAAATATAAAAACAATGACCCATCATCAGAGGAAGAAATTTGGATACCTATAAAAGCAAAATAAGTAATTGACTCCCTGCATTTTTGCACGAAGTTCAAACCTTTAATTTCCTAATAGTTATATAGTCAATCATCACATTATAGCTGCATGTTTCGTCTGTAATGGGAGCCACACTGGACAAGCCATCAGAAATGATGGCTTTTTCTTTGTCTAACAGTGAGTTAGGGTAGTTGCATCTTTTATTATATTTACTATATGAAAGCACTTCTTTTTTTTCTAACCTTTTTACTCTGCGGAAATTTATATTCTCAAAGTACGTTGAGTCTCAAAAAATTTAAGCCTATTGAAGTTTATCATTCTGAAAATTTGATTGTCATTCAAATTTCTGATAATGCATTTTTGCATACTTCATTTCTCCAAACAAATGATTTTGGGAATGTTCCCTGTAATGGGATGATAGTTCGAAATAGTAATGAAGTAGTTTTATTTGATACACCAACAAATAATAAAAGTGCTGAAGATTTAATCAATTTTATTAACGAAAAACTTAATTGTAAAATAAATGCGATTGTTCCCACTCACTTTCACGATGATTGTTTAGGGGCCTTAGCTTCATTTCATAAGTTAAAAATCCCTTCGTTTGGAAATTATAGTACCATCGAATTAGCGAAAACAAATAATGTTGTAGTACCCCAAAATGGATTTAACGATTCCCTCAAATTAAGCCTTGGAAATACATATGTTGTTGTAAAATATTTTGGTCAAGGACATACTAAAGATAACGTTGTTGGATATTTTCCAAAGGAAAACATATTATTTGGAGGCTGTTTAATAAAAGAACTACAGGCCACAAAGGGTTATTTGGGAGATGCCAATGTTGGAGAATGGTCAAGTACTGTTGAGAAAGTGAAACAACAATACCCAAATGTTAAAATTGTTATTCCTGGTCACGGAGAAATTGGAGGCATAGACCTATTAGATTACACGATTAAATTATTTAAGACACATTAGTTGCAAACTTGCAGGAACTTCATTCCTTCAGTTTCCTGATAGTCACATACTCAATCATCGCATTATAGTTGCATCTTTCGTCTGTAAGGGGGAACAGAAATAAATATAAGCTGTGACTTTAATCACAGTGAATCTAGGGTTATTTCCAATAATTTGTAAAATGAAAGATAATCTTAAAGAACACTGGGAAACAATATATAATACTAAGCAGCCAAATGAGGTGAGTTGGACTCAAGAAGTGCCAGCAGTTTCATTAGAGTTTATCCATAAGTTCAATATTCCAAAAACAGCCCGATTAATTGATATTGGAGGTGGTGATAGCAAATTGGTTGATTTTTTATTGGCTGAAGGTTACACCAATATATCTGTTTTGGATATTTCTGCTGCAGCTATACAAAGGGCTAAAGAAAGATTAGGTAATGATGCAGAAAAAGTAAATTGGATAGTATGTGATATATTGGATTTCACACCTAATGAAAAATATGATTTGTGGCACGACAGAGCTGCATTTCATTTTCAAACCGACAAAGGTAAAATTGACAAATACTTGAATATTGTAAAAAACGCAGTTGACGGGATGGTAATTATTGGAACATTCTCCGTTGACGGTCCACAAAAATGTAGCGGATTAGAGATAAAACAATACGATGAAGGTGGGATGAAGGAAAAATTTGAAAAAGCTGATTTTAAAAATGTGGAGTGTAAAAGAGAAGACCACATTACACCTGCTGGAGCAATACAGAACTTTGTTTTCTGCAGTTTTATGAAACAGTAATCTCCTGTAAACTTGCGCGAAGTTCAACCCTTCAGTTTCCTGACAGTTATTTACTCAATCATCGCATTATAGTTGCATCTTTTTTATTTACTTTACTTCAAAATTCTAACAATGATAAAATTTGCCTATACAATACTTTATGTTGAGGATGTAGTAAAAACAATCAATTTTTACGAAAAAGCATTTGGGTTCACTAAAAAATTTATAACACCTGATAATTCCTATGGAGAGATTATATCAGGGGAGACAACTCTTTCTTTTGCGTCTAAAACCTTAGCACTTTCTAATTTAAAAGATGGTTTTACCCAGAGTGATTTAAACGAAAAGCCATTTGGCATAGAAATTGGATTTACAACGGATGATGTTCAAGCTACCATCAATAAAGCAATTGAAGCAGGTGCAAAATTATATGCTGAACCTAAAGAAAAACCTTGGGGTCAAGTTGTTGCTTACGTAAGAGATTTAGATGGATTTTTAATTGAGATATGCACTCCAGTTGGTTAACACTTTAATTTTTTGATAGTCACATACTCAATCATCTGATTATAGCTGCATCTAGGACAATAAAACCTCAGCTGGAATATTTAATTCGTGGTGAAAAAGTTTAGCTAGTTCTAGTGTTAACGGCTTCTTTTTATTTAGCACAGATGACACATACCCTTTACTGCCTATTTTGCCTACAAGGTCCTTGTTTTTTAGTCCCAATTCGTCCATTTTTACTTTAATAGCGTCAATGGGATCTGGAAGTGGAATTGGGTAATTAGCATCTTCATATTGCTGAATTAATAAAAGCGCAACTTGTAATTTTTCCCCTTGTGGGGTATTTGCCTTTACTTTTTTTTCAAACTGAAGGTCTACCCAATTAAGGTATTGTTCATATTGCCTTTTGTTTTTAATTATTTTTAATTCCATAAAATTTACTTTTTATTCTGTATCGTACCTACATCTATTTTATCATAGTCGCTATGTGATCCAAACCATTTAATTTGAATGGCTTTAAATTCAAATACCATTCTTATTACTAGCCTAAATTTATTTCCCATTATGTTAAAAACCACCCTGTCATCTCCAACTAAACTCACATTCGGATATACTTTTTTAAGTTCATTAAAACTTTTAAAGCTGGATTTATTTAATTCATGGTACCATTCGAATAGAGCCGTCTTTGCCATCGGGTATTTTTTGGCATATGCTAATAGCGTTCTTCTGGTAATAATATTAAACACAAGACAAAGGTAATAAGTTTACTAATAGAAAACTTTTAATAATCACCATATTTTCAAAAAGATGCAACTTTGGTGTGTAAGGGGAGCGTTGATAATAAAAGGGTTACAGAAATGTAGCCCTTTTTTGTTGTCAGTCAGTGAGTTAGGGTAGTTGCATCATTTGGAAATTACCGTAACTATTTTTTATAACCCATCGACAAACCGGTATCACCTTTAACTTTTAGTTTTATTGCAACGTCCCCGTTTGAGTTATTTTCAATTCTCAATGAGGTATTTTTATCTACAGTCACTTTTACACTCAATGATGGCTTTAGGGTTATTGGTGAATGTCTGCCTCCATCATTTGGATATTGCCAAATTGTGACTTCAAAATTTGATGTATTTGTAACACTTGCATAAAATTTTCCGTGAATATTATTACCTAAAATAAATTCATCATTGGCCTTAATATATGTCGTAGAATTAAGCGAATTAAAAGGCAAGCAGGAAACTAAATGAAAAGTAAATAACAAGAGAATTAGAAATTGTTTTCTCATATAAAATTTTATTGATTGTACAATTTACATTTTTCTTTTGTAAGGGGAGCATATTAAAGTAAAAAGGTTATACTTGTAAAGTGTAACCTTTATTTTATGTCAAACGACGACACTTCTTTGAATATTAGAAAAGCAAATATTTTTGATGTTGAAGCAATCCAACAAATTGGGAAGCAAACATTTATGGAAACATTTGCTGCTGATAATACGCGAGAAAATATGACAAATTATCTGAACATGGCTTTCTCCATTGAAAAAATTAGAGATGAGCTAAGAAATAAGTACTCAGAATTTTATTTAGCTATCTTAGGTGAAATTATTATTGGATATTTAAAAATTAATTTAGAGAATGCACAAACAGAAAAGAAACTTAGTAATTCTTTAGAAATAGAGAGAATTTATGTTCTAAAAGAATTTCAAAGAAAAGAGTTTGGTCAAAAATTATACTCTAAGGCACTTGAAATAGCAATAGCTGAATCATTTAAATATGTATGGTTGGGGGTTTGGGAACATAATCTGAAGGCTATTCGATTTTATGAAAAAAATGGATTTAAGGTTTTTGACAAACATAATTTTAAGTTAGGAGATGATGAGCAAACTGACTTAATGATGAAATTAGACTTGCAATAATATTAACTCGTATAGTTTCCAGATAGTCACATATTCAATCATCGCACTAAAGCTGCATATTTCTGTTTACCATTCTTGAAAAATAAAACAAACTTGATTATCAAAAATTGCAAATTCCTTTGCACCCCAGGGGCGGAGGGTAATTTTATTAAGTTTAGGATGCAATAGTTCAGGATAAGTAGAATTGACTTTTTGAAATACAGATTCAATATTTTTTGCAACTATCCTTAGCTCGGGTTTTACAATATCTGCGCATTCTTTATTTTGAAATATCAATACACCAATATTATCTTTCTCAACAACACAATATGGTGAATCTGATTCAAGTTCTTAATGTATAATTTTAAATTCTAAACATTGTATAAATAAATTAAAACTATCTTGGATACAAGAATAAAATACGCTTGGTGTAATTTTCTCAAATTTCATTTCTTAATGTCTTTAATTCATGATAAAAATAGGTGGTAGAATTTAGTGCCTTAAAAACCCTACAGGATAGTAAGATATTAGCAATAAAAAAAGAAGCAGATATTTTATGCTCATTTAAAATACATTGTTTTTCGAAGATAGCTTAAATTTAGATAAAAATTCAATGAGTAAAAGTACATACATTGAAAGTGCAATAAAAGAGTTTTCCTATTATAAACAGTTAGGAGAAAAAACATTTGCTCAGCTTTCTGATGATCAACTTTATTATCAAGTTAATAATGATAGTAATAGCATAGCTACGATTGTAAAACACTTATCTGGTAATATGCTTTCACGTTGGACAGACTTTTTAACTACTGATGGTGAAAAAGAATGGAGAAAAAGAGACGAAGAATTTGAAAATGATTTTACAACGCGTCAAGCATTATTAGAAAGTTGGGAGAAAGGATGGACTTGTTTATTTCAAGCGCTTCATTCTATTTCAGCATCTGAATTGTCTAAAGTTGTTTATATTAGGAATCAAGAACACACCGTCTTAGAAGCTATTAATAGACAATTGTCACACTACCCTTATCACGTTGGCCAAATCGTATTTATAGGCAAAATGTTGTTACAAGATAAATGGATATCATTATCTATTCCTAAAGGGGAATCAATTGCTTTTAATAAGGAAAAGTTTTCTAAATAGCTGGTAAATAAAAATTAAAATTGTTGTATCAAATTATAATATTCAACACTTTTTTTGATTTTGTAGAACGGTAATGTTTCCATTAAAACTTGAACCTGATCCTCCTCCAAATCTTTAAAAATTAAGACCGCCCCATTTTTTGCTTGCCTTAAAAATAAATGTTCAAGAAATCCTTGAGATTTCCATTCAGCAACCACTGCCTGTTCTTCTTTTAATAATTCTGGAAAATTACTTGGAAGGTTTTCCATATCGAGTGTTAAAATAACTTGTACCCTGTTCATGTTGATCAATATTTTGATAATACTAAAGTATAACCTTCTTTCGGTTTTATAGAATGTTTATCTCACTAATTTTATAATCGTAATAAAGATAATATGCGATTATATTTGTATGAAACAAAATAATATGCCCAGACCCAACACAACTGAATATGGTAGCTTTTACCAACCATACATTAACTATACAAGCGGGAAAGATTATTCTATTTTAGTTCAGCAATACAACGATCGAATTATTGAATTTTGGGCAGCTATTCCGCTAGAAAAAATTAATTATTCGTACGCACCAGGTAAATGGACAATTAAGCAAATGTTTCAGCACGTTATTGATACCGAGCGCATATTTGCTTACCGAGCACTTGCAATTTCTAGGCAAGAAAAAACACCTCTACCCGGATTTGACGAAAACGAATATGCAAATAATGCAACAGCTGCCAACAGAAACTGGAAGGATATGATTGTTGAATGGAGGGTAGTAAGACAATCAACTAACCTGCTATTTGCATCCTTTACAGAAGATCAAATGAAAAGTATGGGAAACGCAAGCAACAATCCTATATCTGTAAATGCTATTGGCTTTATCATTTTTGGTCATACATTACATCATTTACATATTCTAAAAGAACGTTACTATATTTAACTCCGTTTTTTACTTTTTCCGATAAATTTCTTACCTTCAAATTGGTCTAAGACAGATCATAATATTATACATCATTAAAAACAAAACCTTGAAAAAAACTTTATTATTGTTTTGTGTGATAGCTAGTTTAGTATCATGCAAATCTGAAAACGACAAAAACGCTGAATTAAGTAAAAAAAATGTTGAATACTATTCTCACGTATGGGAAGTGGCAATCAACGAAGGTCGTATCAATATTTTAGACTCTGCATATGTAGATGATGCGGTTGTACATGCTGTTCCAGAAGTAAAAGGAAAAGCAAATGCTAGAGCTTATTATGAAAATTATGTAACAGGCTTTTCAAATAGACAATTTACTGTAAAAGAAATTTTTGCTGATGGTGATAAATTGGTAAAACATTGGGAATTTAAAGGAAAGCATACTGGAACATTTTTTGGTATTCCTGCTACCGGCAAAGACATTGATGTTTTTGGTGTTACCATTGCTAAAATGAGAGGCGGTAAAATTGCAGAAGAGCAAGACTTTATGGATAACCTAGAGTTTATGCAACAACTTGGGTTAATGCCTAGATAGTACTTTAAAAATATAATTTAAAGGGCCATACTTAAGTGTTATGGCCCTTTTTTAGTATTTTAGGTGATGCAAAAAATTCTTTCTTTAGCCGTATTTATGGTTGCTTCCCTTTTTGTAAATGCTCAAAAAGTTACTGTACAGGATTTAAAAAATTCGGTAGGTAGTTGGGATGGCTCACTTACTTATTTAGATTATTCTAGTGGCAAGCCTTTTACAATGCAAGCAAATATTACGGTAAGTCTAACACCCAATCAAAAAGGCTATATTATGGCTTTTGAGTATCCTAAAGAGCCGCATGCAAATTCAATAGATACTACATTTGTATCTGGTCAATTTTTTGGAAAAGAAAAGATTGTTGAATTAAAAAATAATGGTGATAGAGGTTATACATTTGTTACAGAAATTGACAGCGAAGATGGAAATGACCATAAAAAGGCAATTCTTAGACATACTTATACATTACTAGCAAATACGTTTGCCATAAAAAAAGAGGTAAAGTTTAAGGGAACAAATGTCTGGGTTAAAAGAAACGAATACTTACTTAATAAAAGAGGAAAATAGTTTTATGCAAAAGCAACAGTCATTTATTAAAAAATACCGGAATGAAATTCTTGTGGGTGTTTTAGTATTTATGTTATTGATTTTCAAAGACTTACTTAAATCTTTTTTTTGAAAAAACATCAAAATGACGCTCAAATGACGCCTACATGTCTTTGATTTATTTACATAGTAATACCATATTTGCAAATGGAATTTGGTGAACGATTAAAAGAAATTAGAACGGGTTTACATTATTCTCAAAAAGAGCTTTCTGAGAAAACGGGCTTAACGCTTAGAACCATTCAAAGAATTGAGAACAATGAAGTTAAACCGAGTCTTCATTCTTTAAAAGTGATTGGCGAAGTTCTGAACACTGATTTTTCAGAATTTCAAAAAGCATCGGATACCAAACCCTACGAATTTAATTTTACTATCAAAATCACGGATATGAATCAATTTATCAGCGACTTAAAAACCTTGATTAAAAACAACTGGAAAATTATTGTAACTATTATTCTAGTAATTTTTCTAATTTCGAATTATACTGAAATTAAATCAGGCTTTATTGACGGATGGAATCGTAAGTAAAATGAAAACACCATTTAATAAATTTTTGTACCTAGGATTTTTGTTACTAGGTATGTATCAAGCATTGTATGCTAAAGATTATATGCAAGCTACTGCTTCATTAGGAATTGGGTTGGCATTTGATCCATTTAATACGGAGCAAAAGTGGAATGACAGACCAACATGGCAAAAAGCAATTTTAATTGTACATCTTGCGCTGGTAGCAGCAATGTTTGGATTTGGTATTGGTTTACAGGATAAGTAATTAGCAAATACGTTTTGATTATTGATTTGCTGTGCAGTCAATCATCCATTCAACCCCGTACTTATCTCTAAGTGCTCCAAAGTATGATCCCCAAGGACTATTGCTTATTGGAAATTCAATAGTGCCACCTCTAGCGAGACCGTTAAAAATAGTATCGGCTTCTTCTTTACTATCTGGGGTAACAACCACTTTGCTTCTGTTTTCATTTTCATTAACCTGCCCTAACATTTCAGGAACGTCGCTTCCCATTAGCATCGATGAATTTCCAATGGGTAATGCTATTTGCATGATTTTATCTTGTTCCTTTTCGGGAAATGGCAGACCCATAGCTGCTAAATCTTTAAACCGAACAAGTTTTATAAAATCGCCACCAAATACTGATTGGTAAAATAAAAACGCTTCTTCGGTGTTACCATTAAAATGAATATGTGGGTTAATTTTTATCGACATAATTTTTAAAGTTATCTAGTATAAGTTGCCAACCGGTTTTTTGTAGTTCAACGGCATTCATCGTTTCAGGCTCAAACTGTTCTGTTATTAGAGTGCCTTCTGAATTTTGTTCAAAAGAAATTATCATTTTTCTTCCGTCGCCAAGTATTGCTTCAATTTGTTTATTGATTTCAATTACATGATAAGTTCCCCAAAAGTCAAAACTTTCAGAATCATCTTTTGCGGCCATCAAATAGTGAAATTCTCCAGATACTTCTAAATTGTTGGTTGCGTTTGGACAATGCCAATCAGGACTTGCAAAATTCCAGTGCACAATATGTGTAGGATTCGTCCAGTACTCCCAAACTTTATTTATGGGAGCTTTAATAATAGCTTGAACAGTTACTAATTCCATTTTGGGTAAACTTTGTTACTACAAACAAATGTAATTATACTTGCATTAACTGATCTGATAAATATGAAAAATCTGAAAAAACTACTTTTATTCGCAACATTAATTTTTTGTGTTACAGCAAATGCGCAATATTATTTAGGCACACCTGATAGTGTATTTTCCAAAACGTATAATGAGAGTAGAGATTTATTGGTGTATTTACCCAAAGATGTACGTGATTATAAAGACAGTACTGCTAAGTATCCAGTACTCTATGTATTAGATGGTGGTGCTCATTTTTTAGCAGTGTCAGGATTGATAAAAGAGCTTTCAGAATTTGCTGGTGATATGGTGCTACCAAAAATGATTGTGGTATGTATTCCTTCGTACAATAGAAACAAAGAATTAACGCCTTATCCAATTAGTAAAAGTAAACTTGTACCAGAAGAAATTTCAAAAGAAACAGGAGGCGCTGAGGAGTTTACACAATTTTTAGAAACCGAAGTATTCAACTATATAGCTTCAAAATATCCTGCATCAAACTCTAGAACCCTTATAGGACATAGCTTTGGTGGCATTTTTGCGCTTAGTGTATTAGGGAAACACAAAAATTTATTTGATAATTACTTAGTTATTGACCCTAGCACTTGGTATGACGATAGAAAATTTTCGAAGCAGGTATTAGATAGCTTAACTAAAAATAATTATGTAGGTAAGTCGCTATTTATAGGTATTGCAAATACCACAGATATCGCAGACACATCCGTAGTTAAAAAGCAAAACACATTACTTTCTGAACATGAAAGAAGCATCATTGCATTTTGTACTGGTGTAAAAACGATAAAAAATAATGGACTTCGTTTTTATTCAAAATATTATCCAGACGATGATCATGTATCTGTTCCTACAATTGCAACCTACGATGGTTTAAGAACCATTTTTGCAAAGCATCGTTTTTCTTATGCTAGCATCGAAGCAAGTTCATTTAAGCCGGCAACAGATATTCCACTCTTTTTTGAAACGCAATCAAGGCTGCTAGGTTATAGGATACCCGTTCCTACGGATGTATTAGAAAGATGCGACGCGATTTACAAAAGAAAGCAGGATAAACCAAGGAAAGAAGCGTTACGCAGCCTCTATAAAAAGCTATATCCCGAAGATGCTAAAAAATACATAGAGAACGATAATTAATAAATATTTTAGTTTTTGTTGAGTAGCTTATGTGAGCCATCACAAGTAGGCATACGTTTAGAAAGACCACATGTACAATCTGTAATGCCTTTACCACACAAAATTTGATTTGTATATTTTTCAATTCTTGCAAATCTAGTTTCTGATTGTTTAGCCCCCGAAAAAAATATTAAATAACCTCTTTGTCTACCTGGTGTTAATGACTCAAATGCTTTTTTGAGTGCGGCATTCTTTTTAAAAACCGCTTTTAATTCTTCAACTTCAATGACTGGCGCAGCTTCTGCTTTTATAGGGATGCTTGCATCTTTTGTAATGGCTTCTTTGATAAATTTTTTAATGATTGCCGTTTTCTTTACAATGTCTTGGGTATTGGTAAGTTTTAGTTGTCTTCCAAACCTAGTATGCTCACCTGGTTTAACCAATAACCCCTTCGGATCGGTTAATGCAGCACCATTAAAAAAGCCCAATGCAAAATATTCTTTAAAAGGTTGGACTATCAATACATTTTTAGCATTGTAAGTATAGCAAGGAGCGGCCCATTTATATTCTTCCGTTAATCCTACATCCAATAAAATTTCACGAATAACAGTAAGCTCTTCTTTCCACTGTTTGGATCGATTAATATATTTAGTTACATCTTGATTCATATCCATTCATTAAATTATAAAGTCTAAACTTAAACAATCACCTTCATTAACTGCTTGCCAATCATCAATTAATTGATGTAATAGGGCTCTAACAGTATCTAGTTCTACAATTGAAAATTGAATTATTGGAATACTTGGGTTATGCTGCATCAGGCTTTGTTCTAGCATTTTATTAATATCATCAAATTTACCTTGTGTATATTCAATTAATAATAAATTGGCTAGATGCTCTGCGTACCATGCTTCATTGGAAAGATTTAATGTATTTCTAGTTTCTCTATTTTCAAATATACTTGGATTTATGCCATTTGCTACAAGCCCCCAAAAAGCATTTTTAAATTGTAAACTAATTTCTATGGCGTAATGGCAAAGGTCGTGAATGACTAAAAAATTATCGGCTTCAATCCAGTAGTCTTGATATCCTTCTCTGATGTAAGAGATGGTATGTTTAGCACTACTTTTCTTTTTGATGATAATTTTCATGGTCAATTTATTTTTTTAAAACCATCACTACAATTTGTGAAGTAGTTTCATTTTCGTTTATACTATAATATGTAGAGTGATACATATATTTTGAAACGCTTTCTATAAAAGGATTTGAAGCAAGTCTATTGGGCGTTGCTAGAATAACAGTACTGCCTTTGTTTATAAATACATCGATCATTGAAACTAAATTATTATGTGCAGCAGGTTCGTAATTGGTATCACTCAGTAAAATGGTGTCTGCGATAATATCCTCAGGTATATGATTCCAATCTATGCATACAGCAAGCGCATTGGAAAGTTTCAAATGCTCAATATTTTTTTGAATTACTGCAACGGCATCTGGTGCATAATCACTAATGATAATTTTATGTGTTTGTGCTGCAATACTGAGTGATGGCACACCAATGCCTGCGCCAATTTCTAATACTATTTTATCTTGTATCCATAAAGGCTGCTCTTGCAAAAATTCTAGCATTGCAAAAGCTGAAGCCCAAATTTTTGCCCAATATGGAAATATAGTTGTTGGATTAGACGCAACTAAATTTTCATAGGTCGTTTTTATAAGCGCAGGGATTGGCACAAACAACGATGGTCCATTTTTTATTGAAACCAATTCTAGTGGATACGCTTTATTGTCCACCCTCTACAGCTTTTTCTAAATCGGCGATGATAAATTTGCTCATTTGTAAAAAGGCATAGGTTGCTTTAGGCGCTGTTTCAGGATTAGACATATACTTACCTAAAATGGAGGGAACCACTTGCCAGTAAATGCCATATTTATCTTGTAACCAGCCACATTTTCCGGGTGCACCATCTTTTACCAAATAGTTCCAGTAGTAATCGATTTCTTCTTGTGTGTTTAAGGTAATCGTAAATGAAACGGAATCTGTTATACTAAAAGCATGTGGCGCCGAACTGTCCATGATGCCAAATGGTAATTTATTAAGTTCAAACTGAGCGTACATGATATATCCTTCGATATCAGGACCACCCTTTTCGTATTTTCTCATTTCTACAATGCTAGTGTCTGTAAAAAGTGATCTATAATAACCAATTGCTTCTTCTGCCTTACCTGCATTATTGCCGCAAAACATAAAGCTTGGCATCACTTTGCAACTGCTCTTATAATCCGCTATAATTTGCCAGTTCACCCCAAAT
>JAHEHJ010000112.1 GCA_024644655.1 Flavobacterium sp. | reverse complement strand
ATTTTTGCTTCAAGTTTTTCTCGTAGTCACGTGCTGTATTCGTCTCTTTTTCAACGAGATCCCACTTATTTACAAGCACTACAACACCCTTTCCTTTGCGGGCAGCCAAACTAAAAATAGTAATGTCTTGTCCGGTCACACCCTTGTGGGCATCAATCACAATAAAGCAAACATCGGCCTCATCCATGGCCTTAACGGCTCTGATAATGGAGTAAAACTCGAGGTCATCCTTTTCTTTAGACTTCTTTCTGATACCCGCCGTATCAATTAATATAAATTCTTTTTGAAATAGGTTGTAATGGGTATGAATGGTATCGCGGGTTGTTCCAGCAATATCACTTACAATGGTACGCTCCTCACCTACAAGTGCATTTAGGAGTGACGACTTACCTACATTGGGCTGACCAATAATAGCAAACTTAGGAATGTCAGAACCCGATATTTCTACCTCCGCATCATCGGGTTTAATTTGGGACGTAATGGCGTCCATTAAATCTCCGGTACCACTACCTGAGATACTGGAAACGAAGAAGTTATGCTCAAAACCCATACCGTAAAATTCGGTTGCTTCTAGCTCTCTGGTTCCATTATCCACCTTGTTTACCACCACATACACTGGCTTGGGTGTGCGTCTTAACATGTCTGCCATGGCATCATCCAAATCGGTAATACCAGTAGCCACGTCCACCATAAATATGATAGCGTTGGCTTCTTCCATAGCAATTCTAACCTGCTTTCTAATTTCGGTTTCAAACATATCGGAAGAATCTGGCACAAACCCACCCGTATCTACGAGGTTAAAACTTTTGCCATTCCACTCCGTAACACCGTACTGACGATCTCTGGTAACACCACTAATGTCATCAACAATGGCTTTACGCTGCTCTAAGAGGCGGTTAAAAAACGTGCTCTTACCTACGTTTGGCCTTCCAACAATTGCGACTGTATAGCTCATAATATATTTGTAAAATAGTTAAAATAAATATTCAAATGATAGTATCTAATTAATTGTTAATCAATTTATTGATACCCATATTCTCTTAATTGATTATCGTTATCTCTCCACTTAGGACGCACTTTTACAAAGAGTTCTAAAAACACTTTTTGTCCTACAAAGGCTTCAATATCTTGTCTGGCCTGAATCCCAATTTCACGAATCATAGACCCCCGCTCCCCTATAATAATAGCTTTTTGGGTTTCGCGGTGCACGATAATATCTGCCTGAATTTTAATGATATTTTCCTTTTCCTTAAACTCATTGATTAAAACGGCGCTATGGTATGGGATCTCATCCCCAAACAAATGGTAGATTTTTTCCCGGATTAGCTCTGCCACAAAAAACTTGGTAGGCATATCACTCAAATCATCCTCACTGTAAAAAGGCATGCCCTCCGGTAAAAATGTCAGCACTTCGGCTAACAGCTTTTGCAAATGCACTTTTTGAAGCGCCGATATCTTCACCATCTTTTTGCAATAGCTCTTGGTGGCAAAAAACTCGGTAGCCTCGGCAATTTTGCCATTGGCAGCGGCGTCTATCTTATTTAAAACAACAATAGCTGGCACTTTTAGCTTTAAAGCCTCAAAAATGGCGCTTGTTTCTTCATAATTATCGTTGGCATCCACAATGAGCAGGGCTACGTCGGCATCTTCGAGAGCCGTTTTAACCGCGTGCATCATGCGTTCATGTAGCTTATACCTAGGGTCAATAATACCTGGTGTATCAGAAAATATGATCTGGTACTCGCCTGGATTGTTTAAAAACGCCTTGATACGGTGCCTGGTGGTTTGTACTTTAGGAGACACAATGGCCATTTTTTCGCCAATAAGCGCGTTAAGCAAGGTACTCTTGCCGGCATTGGGTCTTCCAAAAATATTTACAAATCCAGCTTTCATGGTTGGTTATACTTGATTAAAAGCACCTTAAAGGTACCTACAAAAAGAAAAAGACCCCGGTTTGAGGTCTTATTTGTTGCGAGGGAAGGGATCGAACCTCCGACCTTCGGGTTATGAGCCCGACGAGCTACCGCTGCTCTACCTCGCGATGTTTGGAGGGCAAAGGTAGGCGTTTATTAGTTCTTAAACAACTTTATAGGTAAGAAATTGAAATTAGCGCAGAACAGGGTTATTTGGGGTTTTTGAAGGATTATCTAGCGCAATTACTAACGCAGGGCTAACCATGGATGTATTTGGAACAAGCAGCCCTAACCAGAATAACTTGAAAATAATACCTAAATTTATAAAGGGCGTGGGTCGGTTTGTGGATTTAAACAAATATTTGAGTCTTAATAAAATGAAAGCAATTCTTTTTTTCTTACTTCTATTTCCAATAATATCGTTTGGCGCAAAAATATGAAATTACTACTAACACACGTACTTATGGCTTTTATTCTAACCGCCTGTGGTTGGACAAATGAAGCTGACGAAAAACTTGAGAGTTTATACAGACAGAGAATAGAAAATTCAAAATATGTCCTGTATGAATATAGTTATCCGGGCGCTTTTGTGACAAATTCTGATTTAGCAGGTATTACAATTCTCGACTCCAACGAAACATTCAAAAAAAGTAAAATTGACCGTCTACCTTACAACTACTTCATCACCAAACCGACAGTTGGGAAATTGAAATTACTTGGCATAGACTATGGGCTAAATCCAAGAACTGAAAAGGATACACTATTAACTCCAACAGAACAATACACTAAAAAGTATAATGGTGTTCAGGTCGACATCATAAAATACAATGACACTTATGGAAGCGCCCCGAATACAGGTCTAATGATATATGAATTTGATAACCTAAAAGAGACAAAAGATAGTTTGACTTTTTATAACCTGACAAAAATAAATGGTAGTACAGCATTCCCTTCAACAACAAGCTTTTTGAAAGGAAATATTAAAGTTATTGATTCTACCGACAATAGAATTTTTTACATTCAAATTGAACAAGCAATAATAGGGAGAGGAAATATATATAAACCAAAAAGCCCATTAATGTTAGTTGCCAATCAACCAATAGTAGGTTATGCCACTTATCAATTTTACCCAAGGACTAATATCAATTCCACAGTGCTAACTAATTTCGGAATATGGAAAAGAGTGAAATAATCACTGCGTCAAAAACGGGTTCAGCAAATTTTGAGGGTATCACTTCAATTTTAAATAAAAAGAATACCAAACTTTAAAAGTTGACAAATTTTGTAACTTAGATTAAATGAGAAAAATGAAACCATATTTAGCATACTTATTTCTTTTTGTTTTACTAACAAGCTGTTCTAGTAAATTTTTAGCAGAAGGCAAGTATGGATCAAAAAATAGTCCACATGGTTTTAATATTTCCTCTATTTCATACTCGGTTGGATTTTAGTAAAGTGTGTAGCAAAAGTGTGTAGCAGATTGGGAATTTTAGCATTGACAGCTTTCGGGAATAGTCCGGAAAGTGAAGAAGATAGTACACCCCTCCCTCCATTTAGGTAGCTTGGTTTTTTTCGCAAAATTGGCAGTCATCTGCTGAAGCTGTAATTCAAAATATCAAATGTGTTTAACACAATTGTGAACAGTATTTTTTACTTAGAAGCGGAAGATTAGAAAGGACATAAAACTATACGTAAACAATAATATATACTCCATATGTTATTAAAGCTAAGCCAATAATTATCATAGTTACTTGTTATCAATTATTAAAACACCAGATTCACCATCAATCTTTGTTACAATCTGCCAATAAAACAATGCTTGCACAATATTGTTTTTTACTTCATCTGTAAATCCTTCTTTTAAAACTTTTTCTTTGAAATAATATTTGACGAAAGAATCTTTTCCTTTTGAAAACCTTGCACGTACATGAGCATTTGCAATAACTTTTAGAAAGCCAAACTTAGAAATATCTTTTCTGGATATATTAATTGATTGATTAGATTGCAGGATTG
This sequence comes from Flavobacterium sp., assembly GCA_024644655.1. Taxonomy (GTDB): domain Bacteria; phylum Bacteroidota; class Bacteroidia; order Flavobacteriales; family Flavobacteriaceae; genus Flavobacterium. The sequence continues at coordinate 975 of JAHEHJ010000112.1, read as the reverse complement.
ACATCATCAACTTTTGATATTGAGTCCTATTTAATCCTTTGGCTTGATTAAAAAAATAAAAAAGATCGTCATTTTCAATCAAATAATCTATTCCTTTATTTTGCAGACCAACTTTAACTAAGACGAAAGAACTGTTTCGAGAAAAATCATTCAATAACTTGTCAAAAAAAAGACAGCTCTTTTTTTGACAAGATACTGTTAAGGAAACAAACATTAAGATTATTATAAATAAATACTTAAATTCTTTACCCACTTTATTCATGTCTTTGCTTTTTATTCATAATATTAAATGATAATTATTATTGATCAGATATTTTTCGCTATCAATTTTCGTCTGTAAAATTGGGTAATAAAAAAAGTGATTATTGCTACTAAGAATATCAACTCATCATACACAATCAACCAATAAACATAGGGAGTGACAATTATAAAGGTTTCCAGAATCATCTTTTTCTTAAGATTCTCTTGATTTTTAACAATAAAAAGTAAGTCAAAAATGATTAATAGCAGAATGAATAACGCCCAAAATATTGCGCCGTAAAGTAAGATCAATATTAACGGCGAAAATACTACCTGAATAAAATTTAGTGACTTATCCGCATCAAATAGATTCAACATTAGGGAATATAGATAAACCGCAATCAATATTCCTATGATATTAATCCAATTTGTTTTTATAATTTTCATAAGTTCTAATTAACCATTCTCGCTAATATACTCTTGCTCAAGAAACAAAGAAATTGCTTTCAGGTAGTCGATTTCAATTTTTCTAGACAAATTATTTTCCTTTAAAAACTCATAATATTCTGGCAGCAATTCATTTAAATAATAAGCTTTGAAAATATGAATTTTTTTATGCCTAACAATAAAGATATTACGTCTAAAATGAGACCCAAATATTTTAAAAGAATAAATTCCATCCTGAAATTTTCGACTATTTTTATTAATCAAATTAAACGTAAAGATTGCGCCAGT
>JAHEHJ010000047.1 GCA_024644655.1 Flavobacterium sp. | reverse complement strand
CCTACTCTTTGTTTCTTGTGATGGTACTTTGGAAGTTCAGGTATTGGTATTGGATTCAGAGACCAATAAACCACTTGAAAAGGTAACTATTAAGGAATTGAATAGTGAATTTACCGCCTACACTGATGCGAATGGTTATTTTGAACACACTCAAACCGTTGGGGCACCTTTTGGTAAAAGTGAGATGACCATGATTTTTTCAAAAGACCATTATATCTCAGACACCCTCGTATTGCATGATTTCGAGCAACCTTTTTTGAAATTGAGACGAGCTGAATAAAAACGCTAATTCCTTACACTTATGAAACCTTATGTATTATTTTGTTTGGTCTTTATTCTTTGTTCTTTTCAAGAGGACAGCCCTTTGAAATTGAGATTTCAAAACAATACTGGTGAATTGTTTAAAATACTAGACGTCAACATTTTGGGAGCACATTATGTTTTTACCGATTTAAAAGCCGGCAAAAGCACAAAACCCATTCGGGTAAAAGGAGCCTATCGGTATTGTTATGCCAAATTGATTACGGAACATGATACTTTAGTGGCTCAACCCGAAGATTTTGTTGGCGAAACCCTGCATACAAAAGGCAGGTTAACCATGAAGTTCATCATAAAAGTACAAAAGGGGAAACGGTTTCTAGTCATTGAATAAAGACCTAGAAGTTGTCTCAATAATTGTATTTTAGTACCCAAACAAAACCCTTCTTTTGAATCGAGCCGAATTAGCCACCTCACATAGCTTTTTGAAAGACTTACTCTTTCGAGTGAAGACCTATGGGTTAACAGGAAAACGATATTTGCAAAACGTACAACAACCCGTAACTAAATACAAACCCAACAATGTATTACAGGATGCGCCAATAGTAGGCCAATCGGTGACCGAACTTTGGAATCCACATGACACGCCCGACAATTGGATCTTGACCGCTGGAAAGATTGAGAATTTGCGTATAGCCGCTCGTAAGTTACATGGAATTGAAGTAAAGGCTAATGAAGTATTTAGTTTTTGGCAGCATATTGGCAATCCCAATTGGGGAAAGGGATATGTTGTAGGTCGTGAAATTCGGGAGGGTTGCATTGTACCCACTGTGGCAGGAGGATTGTGCCAACTCTCTAATGCGTTATATGATGCGGCTTTGCAAGCTCACTTTACTATAGTTGAAAGACACCGACACACCAAAGTGGTGGCAGGTTCCCTAGCGGAACAAGACCGTGATGCCACAGTCAAATGGAATTATATCGATTTGCGTTTGAAAGCTACACATGATTTCAGAATAGAAGTCGAATTGGATTCCCACCAACTCATTGTTCGTTTCAAAGGTCAACCGCAGTCGCAAGCTGAAAAAAACCAAATTAGTGAACACAGAAACGCCACTGCGATAAACGATTGTTATTCGTGTGGTAATCGGGCCTGTTTCAAACATGTGAAACAAGGTGAAAGCAAGATTACCCCACACAGCACCACCTATATACTGGATGAAAAATGGCCTGAATTTGACCACTACATTCAAAGTCAGGCCTCCGAATCGGATCAATTTATTGTTCCGTTACCCCAAAACAGGTTTATCAAAACGACCCGTTATTCGTGGACAGGAATGCACGCCTCAAACACTAAGTCAGTGTTTTTGCAAGGGCTTTATAGAGCCCTCAAGTTGCGACTGGCACCGAAAACCCAAAACAACGTATTTGAATTGGGGCTAGCGCTCGATCGAAAGATTGCTCGTGCTGCTGCAGCTTTACTTCCTATATCGGCCACACACTTAGTCGTTTCACAAAATCTACTCCCCTATATCTATGTCTCAGGAGCGCTTGGAGGCCGAACCTTTGATGTATTTATGACCAGGTTGCCACTTGAAAAACTGCATAAACGATTGGACTATGCCCATGATTTACATCCGGAGAGTACAACCCTTCATGATTTTAGAGCCCCAGATTCGCTACTGATATTGGAGCGAGAGGCCCTTACCAGAGCCCGAAAACTGATAAGTCCCCATGCCGAAATAGCCCAATTGTATCCCCATAAAGTAGTGTCCCTTTGCTGGGCAGAACCCAAAGGAACTGCATCCCAAAACTCGGGGCAGAAAATACTATTTCCGGGAGCAACTGTTGGTCGAAAGGGCGCTTATGAAATGCGACAACTCGCCCAAGAGCTTGGGCTTCGATTGGTCATTATGGGAAAGGAATTGGAAAGTCAGTCTTTTTGGGGCACTATAGAAACAGAACCCTTTTCGGGAGATTTTACCGAAATTGGATATGTGATATACCCAACCTATATCGAGCAGCAACCCAGAATCCTTTTGAAAGCCCTAGCGCACGGAATACCGGTTATTACCACTAGTGCTTGTGGATTAGTTCCCAATGACTTTGTTCATAGTGTACCCACGGGAGTTTATGCTGAATTGAAACAAAAAGTTCTAGAAGTACTCCCTCAAATCTTATTTACAAAATGATTAACTACAACGTCATTTCCTTAATAATTACTAGCGAACCGGCGGTCAATCCCAAAATCCATAAAAAGTAATTGTATGAAAAGCATATTCACCGATCCGAATCAGGAGCCAAATCAGGAGGCTGTACAACAAGAGTTGGGTAATCTTTATGAATTATGGTTACAATTAGAAACCTATACCCTAGCGAAATCACTTAAATCCAAAGGCATTTGGGTATATTCGAAATCCTTTGGATGGAGTTATCAGATCAAAGACCCGAAGCGGGTGGTTGTGTATTTGTTACCTCGGGCGGGTTATTTCAAAGTGGCTTTGGTGTTTGGACCAAAAGCTTATGGTACTATACAGCAAAGTGCAATTCATCCTGACATTCTAGCTGAACTAGCCCAAGCAAGAGTATATGCAGAAGGAAGAGGGATACGGATTGCGGTTACCGATAGGGAGGTTGTACAAGACCTCATACAATTAGTAGCTATAAAAATAGAATCTTAGTTTCTTCTATAGCTATTTTTAGTATCTTAGTAGCCGTTTTAACCCTACAAAAGACCTATACAACGTCTTATCAAAGAGTGACTTATGACAAAAAATACCTTTTTGCCGAAATTCTATATTATTTCAATTCTCATTTTACTTTTATGCAGCACGCTAGGACTAGCCCAAGTCACTACTATACTAAGTCCTACCCAAAACAATGGAGGATTTGAGCAAGGCAGTACGGGTTGGAGTTTTCAAAACTATGCTAGCGGGGTAAACAATTGGGCTTTGGGTAGTGTTCCCACAACTGGCTATAATGGGGCCAACTGTGCTTATATTTCAAATTCTACTTCATTTCCTTATTCCCATCAATATACCACAACCAGTAACAGTTATTCCAAACTATACCGGGATGTTGTTTTTCCGGTTGGTACACAAAATTATACGTTACGTTTTAAAACCTTAGTACAAGGAAAGAATTCGTCAGCCCAATTGTATGTGTATTTAGTACCTTCTACTGAAGTACTGAATTCGGGAAGTTTGCCAAGTGGCGCTGCTTTAGCCACCTATTCCGTATTGGGTACCGGATGGTTAGATAAAACGATTACCCTTGACAATGCTTTGATTGGAAATACCAGCAGTGCGGTTACCAAAAAACTAGTATTTGTGTGGTATAATTTTTCGAGCGCCACTGGAACCCAACCTCCAGCCGCTATAGATGATATTACATTGGACAATTGTTCGAGTCCTACTACTATTTCAGCCGTAAGTAGCTATAATCAAGTGAGTTTGGGTTGGGTTTCCCCTGACACCAATTGGAATATACGTTATAAAGTATCCACCGCTTCGACATGGACAACGGTAAATGCGCTCTCCAATCCGTTTACCATTACCAATTTATCACCGTCTACCCAATATACAATACAAATTCAAAATGCGGCATTACCATGTACGGATTGGAGCAGTGAGTTAACAGCAATAACGACACCAATTAATAATAATTGTGCCGATGCTACCTTAATAGATGCCCAAGACGATGTGAATTCGCTTGTGATGGTGGTGGCTAATTTCACAGGAGCAACTCTTACAGGACCGACGCCTGTGTGTAATTATACCTTTCCATCCAACTCGGGTAATTTATGGTTTCGTTTTACTGCGAATGCAACCAAATACATATTGGATGCCAATTCGTATTTAAAAGCAGAGTTGTATTCGGGAGCGGATTGCAACTCATTAGTTTACTTATATTGTAAAAATGGTGTCAGTTATTTGGACAATTTGGTAGTTGGTACTCAATACTATTTGAAGTTGATAGACACCAATATCCAAAACACTATTTTTTCGAGCAATCAAATGAACTTTCGCTTGGTTAAATGTCCGGCGGCCCCAGTCAATGATTTGTGTGAGAATGCTATTCCTTGGGCTGGAAGTATGATCCAAGGCCAATTGGTTGGTGCCAATAATGAGCATCCTGAATTGCCTTTTAATGCCTCTTCATCTCCTACCTTTGTATTAGGTGACATTTGGTATTCGTTTGTTGCGACAGAAAATTATGCCAGTGTAGTGGCGCCTCCAATAGGCACCATCACGGATTCTAGTCATACCCTATATGTTGATTTATATACGGGCAGTTGTTCGTCATTAACTTTTTTCAGTTCTTTAGGTCAATTTGATTCTTTTAGTGGCGGAAGTACCAAAGACACCCCTTTACTTCAAATTGGACAAACGTATTATGTTCGTATTTACAATCAAAGTGTAACCAAATCATGGCCTCTAAATTTTAATATTATTCCAAGACCTTCTCCAAGCAATGATTTATGTAGTACTCCTACGAATATCACGTTGGATACTGATGGAGAGACTCAGTTTACTTCTTCCTATACTACTTATGCTACTGCATCTACAGGAGTTCCCTCTACTTGCACTTTATCAGGCACTAAAGATATATGGTATCAATTTACGGCTGGAGCTTCGGCTTATTTAATTTCAGCTTCCTATATGACTAACACCTATTCGGGGAGTTGTGGTAGCTTTACCCAAGTAGGCTGTGGCACAACCTATATCATCAGTAATTTAACTATAGGACAAGTTTACTTTATTCGTGTTTACACTAATCAAACAATCACTATACGTGAATTTTATGCGTCAGATGAATGTGGAGCGAGTACAGTTTTGATTCCTGCTGTGAATCCAAACTTCACCTATTCTTCTACTCTAAATGCAACGGCAGGAACACTACCAACGACTTGTATTGCCAACAATAAAGATGTGTGGTTTCAATTTACAGCTACATCGACTAAGCATAAAATCAGTTTATTGAATGCCTATGCCACTACAGTCAATGAAGCAGTTGCCTTAACGATTTATTCGGGTGATTGTTCCAATTTAACGGCTATGGGTTGTACTTCCTTTTTGAACAATAATAATTTGAATGTGATACTTTCGAATTATGTGATAGGGCAAACGTATTATCTTAAAGTTACTCGAGCTTCGAGCACTTATTTTGGCATTAAAGTAATCCCTATAGAAACCCAACCCAACAATGAGGTAGCTACGGCCATTGCCTTCACCCCTGATGAGCCTGGGACTTGTACCTTAATTTCAGGGTCAACAGCGGGAGCCGATGCATCGGCATCTATACCAGTAGATTGTGGAGGATACACTAATTATACCGATGTGTGGTATTCGTTTGTGGCTACCGCAACAGCTTATAACATCACCTACAACACAGGAGGCTATCATGGTTTTGCATTATATAAAGCTACGGCTGGCAATACCTTAACCCTATTCAGCTGTTTATCGGGGCCGGTATCAGGATTTGAAATTGGAGCGACTTATTATTTACGAGTAGGTTCGTCTTCAGACACCTACAGTCAGATTTTTAATTTTTGTTTTACTACGATAATAGATACGCCAAGTAATGACGAATGTGTTAATGCCATTACGGTTCCTGTTGCTAGTACTATGACGTGTAGCAACTCCACTACAGGATTATTAACACAAGCTACTATCAATGGTTATTATCCAACAACTGGAAACTGTAGCAACACGAATAAAGACTTATGGTACCAATTTACCGCCACAAGTACGAAGCTCCTTTTCAACAATACGGGCACTGTAAATAAATCCATACGGTATTCCTTATTACAAGGAAGTTGTACTGCATTAACCTGCTTAACTTCAAATAGCTTATACAGCAATGATACCGACATTTTGAGTTCATTAACTATTGGAACTACTTATTACTTACGCATTAGTTATGTCAATGATGATGCTGTTAGTTTTTGTTTGAGTACGGCACCTGTAATCGAAAATGACTTATGTCAAAATGCTATTACAATAGTACCTGCTTCGGATTTAAGCTGTACTCCTATTCGAAATTACAACTGTTCGGATCCGTCACTAACCTTGAATGTTACCGGTTGTACCCCCAGTATACCGTTGTATTTATACAACTCCTCTTCAACAGCGAATTATGGAGATGCTTGGTATAAATTTACTGCAACGAGTACTGAGCATGTATTAACTTTTGTTTCAGGCTCTGCGTATGTGCAATTATTTGAAGGAAGCTGCACTGGCTTTAGCTGTCATAACTCCTTTAATAATTCCAACACAAACACCCCAACTGACAATTTATTCACCCAGTTGACTGTGGGGCAAACCTATTATATTCGTATTCTTTCTAAAAATTATATACCTGGTTTTAACCATTATGATATTTGCTTGAAAACCCCGACTGGTATTCCAAGTAATGATGAATACAGTAATGCGATGGTCTTGGTGCCTTCATCGGATTTAGTTCAGTGTAATTCGGTGACTAATACATTCAATAGAGCTACCTATTCCAGTGATATTCAAACCCCATCTTGTATTAATTCCAACAATCCTAGAGATGTATGGTTTCAATTTACAGCTACATCGACACACCATCAATTGCAAATCCACTTAACCAATCCACAAGCACTCGTATTATCCTTTTTCACAAGTTTGTACAGCTCTGTAAATGGGGTCGTTAATCAAGAAGTTTCGTGTTACACTCCGTTTGATAACATTTCCAATTTGGATGTTTCCCTTGGCGGAACCGATTATAACAGCAATTACTTTTACACATTGATGTTGCAAAATTATTACAATCTAACCGTAGGAGCTACCTATTATATTCGAATGTATCCTTATGTAGATCAACCCCAATATGATTATAGCTTGGTTAACTCCTATGAAGTTTGTTTGAAAACTTTACCTGAAATCCCTGTAAATAGTTCATATGCGGCAGCACAACCCTTAACGGTATCTCCTTATGATAACTTGCAATATGTTTCGGGATATGCTACGCGTTCGGCTTATCATGTTACAGAGCCTTATAATTCAACTACGAATCCGTGTGGTGAATTGGGTGCTTTTGCCTATCCATCAAATCAAGCCAGTAATGTTTGGTATAAATTTACGGCTCAGCAGACTACCGAGGCTTTGCATGTAATTAATAACGCCAATGTGGTATATCCATTAACGACTTTTTATACCTTCCCTAAATATACATTGTATGCCTCTTTATATGAATTGAACAATTCTGTTATGGAGACTAAACAATGTTATGCTGATACGGGTACTAATTTAGTCTTCACCAATTTGGAGGTTGGCAAAGAATACTATCTTAAAATGATGTACCGTCAAATACATTATCAAACCGATTTCTTATTTGATGTTTGTGTGGCCAACACCACAGCCTTGGGACAAAACAATTTAGAGCACCAAAGCTTTACTCTCTATCCGAATCCTGTTCAAGAGGTTTTGACTATCGCCAATCCGAATCAGGTAGCCATAAGTAGTATTCAACTATATAACCTGTTGGGCCAATTGGTATTGGAGAAAACAGTTAACGGTAGTTCTGATTTGCAACTAGATTTATCTAAATTCCAAAGAGGAGCGTATTTGTTAAAGGTAAAAAGTATGGAAGGTGAACAGTGTTATAGTATACTCAAGGAATAGAGAAACTAATTTTTTAATTCAATTGTTCTTGAAACACTTCGATTAAAAATTCGGGGTCTACCATTTTAGTTGGGGAAGCAGCCATAGCTTTCAGCACCCGCTTGATAGCATGAGGATTAAGCCCCATATTGATACCGATTTCGTTGATTTTGATTTGTTCTCTTTCGTGCAGTACTCCATCACAATGCATTAATAGGGCCAAACGATAGAACTGCTGAATGCGTTCAAATTCGGATTTAATAACAATGGGATACACTTCATCGTGAAACAACGCTTTGAATTCGGTTTGTGGTATTTGAAGTTCTTCAGCAATCATGGATAAAAAAAGGTATTCTCTTTCATGAAGTTTACCATCTACTACTGAAAATGATACCATTTCAGAGAGCAAAGCAAATTTTTCATTGTAGTTATCCATACGTTTTTCCTATTAAGTAAAGCTAAAGTATCAATTTTTGGGATACTTTTACCATTTATTTTACAAAAATGCTTCTTTAATTTCGTTATTTTTACTTTTTTAAAACACACTTTTATGAAACTAGCCTCTTTTTTCTTACTTGCCTTTATGTTACAAGCGATTCCATTATGTGCTCAATACAATTCGGGCTATGGTGGTGGCTATCGGAACAATGGGATGCCACAAACACAACCCTCTAAACCCTCACCCGAGCAAATCGAAAAAGCCAAAAACGAGCGTACTGACAAAATCATGAGCAAGCTAAAAAAGGAATTAAATTTAGATGATTTACAATTTATCGCCATTCGGAATGAGTTAGTGAGCAGCAGTAAAAGCATAGATATACTGATGAAAAGTCAAAATTCTGATGAGGAAAAACAAAACGAATTAAAAGCCATTCAAGAAAAGTCAGAGAAGAATATAAAGAGCTATTTAAGTCCCGATCAAAAAGAGAAATATCAAGCATTGGTAACGGGTAAAAAAGTAAAGAGAGAGACAAACGAGGTGCCAAAAACAGAAGAATAAGCCATGCATCGTTCCCCCTCTATAGTTCATTATTTTTTATTTTTAGCACTAGTCTTACAGCACTCAATACCTTTATTTGCTCAACAAAGCACGGCCAGTTCACAAGTAAGCACTTTTACAATGGACGCTCCTCAACTGCAGGGTACGAAAAAGATTTGGTTGTATTTACCTAAAGGATATGAGAACTCAACTCAAAACTATCCAGTTATTTATATGCATGATGGTCAAAATCTATTTGACAAAGCCACTTCTTATATTGAGGAATGGAGTGTTGATGAACTATTAGATAGCCTTTCAGCACCTGTTATTGTAGTGGGTATAGCTCATGGAGGTGATAAAAGAATAGCGGAATTAAGTCCGTATCCTAATGCCAAATATGGTGGAGGGCAAGGTGATGCCTATTTAGATTTTATAGTACACACCTTGAAGCCTAAAATTGACGGAAGCTATCGCACTAAATCCAATGCAAAAAACACCTGTATTATGGGTAGTTCGTTAGGAGGATTAGTTTCCTTTTATGCTGCTTTAAAATACCCAACTGTTTTTGGTAAGGTGGGTTGTTTTTCACCTGCTTTTTGGTTTAATAGAGACCCATTAAATGAATACATGAAATCCATAGAAAAATTTGATACTAAAATTTACTTTATGTGTGGCGATAGTGAGGGTGATGATGATGTAATCAAAGACCTGAATACTGTAGAATATTGGGTTAACACCAAACGATGTTATTGCTTAAAACACAATAAAAAAGTCATCGTGAAGGGAGGAAAGCACAATGAAAAATTGTGGCGGGAGCAATTCAAAAAGGCTTATCTTTGGCTGTTTTAAACGGAATACTATTTCTATATATATTACAACTTATGAATAACAACGATATTTTTAAAAAACTACGTGTCGCTTTACAATTGAGAGATGACCAAATAGTAGCTATAATGCAATTGGTAGATTTTCGGATTTCAGAAGCGGAATTGGGTTCTTTTTTCAGAAATGCGGACCATCCTAAATACATGGACTGTGGTGACCAAGTGTTGCGTAATTTTTTAAACGGATTGGTTATTCATTTGCGTGGGACAAAAGAAGCTCCTAAAAACCCAATGGAAGTGATTCGTCAGAACCAAGATGCGGTTAAGAAGAACATCACTGACAAACCAAAAGTTGATTATAAAAGTAAGCCGAAAAATTCAGGAACTCAGGATGGCCCTAAAAAGACCAATACGGCTCCCAAACCAAGACCCAAAAAACAAGCACCTAAAGTGCAAGTAGTTGAAAAGGTACGTTTTAAGAACGGAAAAAAATAAGAACAACCCAAAAAAGATATTATATTTGTACCCTTAATTTAAGTAAAACTATGAAACTAATTCAATCCATTTTTGCAGTAGGACTACTCACCATTAGTTTATCTTGCGACACTGACACTACTCAAAACGCTACTGTTTCTGAAAAAGCAGCAACTCCTAGTACAATGGCAGTTACTCCTAAACGATTTTTATTTGATGCTACTAAAGCTGAGACAGCTGGTAATGCGGACTGGGTTTTGGATGCTGATACATCTCCACAACGATTACCGACTCCTTTACAATCTACAATAACAGCTACTACACCTGAAACCTATTGGCGAGGAGGATTATCTGCTTGGGGTATTGCTTTGGTTAAATTGGGTCATACAGTAGAGACATTACCTTCAGGAACAGCGATTACTTATGGTGGAACTGGAGCACAAGATTTAAAAAACTATGATGTATTTGTTGTTGACGAACCAAACGTTCGTTTTACAGCAGCTGAGAAAACGGCGTTAATCAACTTTGTTAAAAACGGAGGAGGATTGTTTATGATTGCAGACCATACCGTATCTGATCGTAATAATGATGGTTGGGATTCACCTGCCATATGGAATGATTTAATGAGTACGAATACTGTAAAAGCGAATCCTTTTGGGATAACGTATACTTTAAATAATTTTTCAGAAACAACTTCTAACCGATTGACAGCTACTACAAATACTATATTAAATGGTACTCAAGGCGTTGTAACTCAATTGAAATATTCTGCTGGTGCTTCAATGACAATTAACACGACTGCCAATACCACAGCACAAGGATTAATATGGCGTTCAACTTCAACAAAAGGTACTTCGAACATTATGGTTGCTACTGCGACTTATGGTACAGGAAGAGTTGTAGCTATTGGAGACAGTTCTCCAGCTGATGATGGTACAGGAGCAAGTGGTGACACTTTGTATCCAGGTTGGACAGAATTGGCTTCACACTCAAGGTTACACATGAATGCTTCCTTATGGTTAGCTAAATTATAATGAATCTTTTTACTTTATAAAAAAAGCCTGAGCAATGCTCAGGCTTTTTTTATTATTGAAATCGTAATCGTTTTTGTTCGCGCGCCAATAGCGTATTTTTAAGTAACATGGCTATAGTCATAGGTCCTACTCCTCCTGGCACAGGCGTGATAAAAGAAGCTTTTTTAGACACGTGTTCAAAATCAACATCTCCTGTAATTCGATATCCTCTCGGGTCTGTATCATCAGCCACACGTGTAATACCTACGTCTATCACAACTGCATCATCTTTAATCATTTCAGCTTTCAGATAATTAGGAACACCTAATGCTGTTATGATAATATCGGCTTGTGTTGTGATTTGGGCAATATTTTTTGTATAACTGTGGGTTAAAGTCACTGTAGAATTTCCAGGAAAACCTTTTCGTCCCATTAAGATACTCATTGGACGGCCTACTATATGACTTCTTCCAATAACTACAGTATGTTTTCCTTGAGTTTCCACACCATACCGTTCTAATAATTCTAATATACCAAAAGGTGTCGCTGGAATAAAAGTAGTCATATCTAAGGCCATTTTACCAAAGTTTTCAGGATGGAAACCATCTACATCTTTACTTGGGTCTATAGCCATTAAGACACGTTGTGTGTCAATTTGTTTGGGTAAGGGCAACTGTACAATAAAACCATCGATATCATCATTTTCATTGAGTTCGACAATCTTTTTCAACAATTCTGTTTCAGAGGTAGTATTGGGCATTTTAACTAAAGTAGATTCAATACCCACTAGTTCACAGGCTTTTACTTTACTACCCACATAGGTTAAGCTAGCCCCATCGTTCCCTACAATGATAGCAGCCAAGTGAGGTACTTTTTCACCATTCGCTTTCATTTGAGCAACTGCTTCTTTTATTTCGGACTTAATGTCGTTCGAAATTTTCTTTCCGTCTAATAATTCCATAATGGTTGTGTGTTGTTTATGGTAAAAAAATAAGACGCGATTACTCGCGTCTTTAGTTTATTATTTCATTCCACTCATCATTCGCATCAAGTTTTTGCCTCCTCCTCCTTGCATCATCTTCATCATCTTACTCATTTGATCAAATTGTTTGATGAGTTGGTTTACTTGTTCTATTTTAGTTCCAGATCCTTTTGCAATTCTGGTTTTACGTTTCATATCTAACATTGACGGTTTGCTTCTTTCATTGGGCGTCATCGAATGAATGATTGCTTCAATATGTTTGAATGCATCGTCTTCAATTTCTACATCTTTAAGAGCTTTACCAGCACCTGGAATCATTCCCACAAGGTCCTTCATGTTACCCATTTTTTTCACTTGTTGGATTTGGGCTAAGAAATCGTCAAAACCAAATTCGTTTTTAGCGATTTTCTTTTGGATTTTACGAGCTTCTTCTTCATCATATTGTTCTTGAGCACGTTCCACAAGAGACACCACATCTCCCATACCCAAGATACGATCCGCCATACGTGTTGGATAAAACACATCGATGGCCTCCATTTTCTCACCTGTACCAATAAACTTAATGGGTTTATTAACCACTGATTTAATGGATAATGCAGCTCCACCGCGAGTATCCCCATCTAATTTGGTTAACACTACTCCGTCAAAGTTCAATCTATCATTAAAGGTTTTAGCTGTATTTACAGCATCTTGACCTGTCATGGAGTCTACTACAAATAAGGTTTCTTGTGGTTTAATGGCTGCATGAACGTTTGCGATTTCATTCATCATTTCCTCATCGATTGCCAAACGTCCTGCAGTATCTACAATTACAACATTAAAACCATTTGCTTTTGCATGTTGAATGGCATTTAATGCAATTTGAACTGCATTCTTATTCTCAGGTTCTGAATATACATCAACCCCTATTTGATCACCCACCACATGCAACTGATTGATAGCTGCTGGGCGATAGATATCACACGCTACTAAAAGAGGTTTTTTTCCTTTTTTTGTTTTCAGATAGTTTGCTAATTTCCCGGAAAAGGTAGTTTTCCCTGAACCTTGTAGCCCTGACATTAAAATAATTGTTGGGGTACCTGACAAATTAATTCCAGTGGCTTCACCACCCATTAACTCTGTCAACTCATCTTTTACTAATTTAACTAAAAGTTGGCCTGGTTGTAATGTGGTTAATACATTTTCACCAATAGCTTTGTCTTTAACTTTTGTGGTAAAATCTTTAGCAATTTTAAAATTAACATCGGCATCTAACAAGGCGCGACGTACTTCTTTCAAGGTTTCTGCTACGTTAACCTCTGTAATTTTCCCATGTCCTTTAAGAATATGGAATGCTTTATCTAGTTTATCACTTAAATTATTGAACATAAGGGTAAGCTTTATTTTTAATGAAGTGCAAATTTAAGGATTTGATTTTGAAGTTTACTAGCAAACTACATAAAAAAACCATGCACAAAGGCATGGTTTTTTTATGTTGATTAATCAATTCTTATAAATCATTAAAAACTGATTGCTATAAATTTTACAGATATAACGAGCATTATGACTATGACACTCCATATTACAACTTGATTTACAAAATAGCTGCCTTTATTTTTTACTGGTGGATTGATATCATCCATCACTTTCCGGAATTGTTCTTGTTCGTATAAAAACTTTTTATGATAAATTTTCACGGTTTCTATAAATGTTTACGATTAGTTATTGTTTCACAAAATTTAAATAATATACTTCATTACCATTAGTGTGTTTTAATCGTATAAAGGTATTCGTGTACTCCTGAACTCTCCAATTGGTTTCAATATCATGAAGCTCCCCTCCATCAAAATTTAGATCTAATTTTTGATAGCTACTTTCATTTTCAATATGCCATTCTCCATCAATTGAGTTACTGCTTTTTACCGCTGTTGAAAATCCATTTGAATTAAAGTTAAAGACATATCCGTTGTAATAACTAGTTTCATCATTATAATCATAATAACAATAGGACACTATCCAAGGACCGTTAACTATTACATCATCTAAATCAAGTGTACCTATAATGGTACTGCAATCATTTACAACTGCATTTATAGCATCTTCCAATTCTGTATTTGAATTAACGGTTACTGAAGACCCACTTGAATTAGTTAATTGGATTGGGAAAGCAATTCCAATAACAGCTGAATCAAGCAAATCATCCATATAATTATACAATTGGATATCATTTTGGATGGATACAGTATTACCTATTTGGTTTTCAGTATCGTAATTATTAATTGTAATTGGGTAATTAAAATTAATACACGATATTTCATGATAGTTGCTATCATCCGAACATTGTGAAATAATTGCGTTATATTGGCTTAGATTGTTTACAGTAATAGTATGGAAATCTGCGAATTCCAAAACAATTGGAAAAGTAAAGTTAACGATATCGTCGTCGTCGTTATACGTCTCTTTAATATCTTCAACGGCATGGTAATCGTAGCTATTTGAAACCGTTAATGTTTGATTATTTACTGTAACTTCTACAGGCAATTTAATCTTAAAATAACTCGTATTATCTAGTATATTATCTATAGTGGTCTCCACTTGAGAAACACGCTTTACCAAATACGTCACTGGGGATGTTTTGGTAAATGAATTCTCATTATTAGTTGATACCGTCTCTTCTTCTTTTTCACAAGAAAAAGATATAAAAGCAAGTACTGAAATAAGTAACCAAGTAAAATTTCTCATGTTATAAGCTATCTATTCTCAAGTAAAACAAATTTGTAGAAATAAACCCTACTTTAGAAATTTATTTTAATTTTAGAGGCTGAATATACAAATATAACAAAATGGATAACACTTCGACAACTGGTGTTTGTGATGAACTCATTTTTTCGACTTTTTTTAAATCCCATGTCAAATCATTACGGAATTACTTGTACTATAAATTTGGCAATGAAGAGAAGGCAAATGACATTACTCAAGACTCCTTTATTAAATTATGGGAAAATTGCAAAAATGTACCTTTGGAAAAAGCAAAGTCTTATATCTATACCATTGCAAGTAATGCTTCATTGAATGAAATAGCTCATCAAAAAGTAGTTTTAAAATATGCTCAAAGCCATACCGGTAATGATCGAACAAATCTAAATCCGGAATTTCTTATTGAGGAAGAACAATTTAAGCAAAAACTAGAAAAAGCTATTGGCAAATTGACGGAAGCCCAACGAACTGCTTTTTTACTACATCGAATTGAAAGTAAAAAATACCAAGAAATTGCAGATATGCTTAATATTAGTGTAAAAGCAGTTGAGAAAAGGATTCATGGCGCTTTAGTTACTTTACGAGAAGAAATTGAACAATTCAAGTAGGGTATTTAATAATAATATTGTTTTACCAACATAATGAATACAATGAACGAAAAATACGAATTAGCAAAATGGTTGGCTGGAGAACTTTCTGAAGCAGAATTAAAAGCTTTTCAGAACACTCCTGAGTATACAACATACGCCAAAATCGCGGACTATTCAAGTCAATTGAAAGCGCCAGATTTCGACGCAGATTTGTTGTATAAAAACACCATTAACCGTAAAAAAACAACACCTAAAGTTATTCCTTTCTACAACTCACGTTGGATGAAAGTGGCTGCTATTTTTGTGGTGTTTTTGGGTTTGAGTTTTTTCTTTAGAACCAACATTTCAACTACTGCAGTAGCTGAAAATGGATCTAAAGCTAAATTTACATTACCCGATCAATCCGAAATTGTATTAAATAGTGGTTCAACTATTGAATACAAAAAATGGAATTGGGAAAATAATAGAAATTTAGATTTAGAAGGTGAAGCTTACTTTAAAGTAGCTCACGGGAAAAAATTTCAAGTAAGCACTTCACTAGGAACAGTAACTGTTCTTGGAACACAATTCAATGTAAAAGCCAGAAAAGATCGTTTTGATGTAACATGTTACGAAGGTCGTGTAAAAGTTGTTCACGACCATAAAATGGTAATTATCACAAAAGGAACTACAGTTTCGTTTAACAAGGCTGAATTCGAAAAACAATTTACAACGTCCACTAAACCTGAGTGGACTGAAAATCAAATTCTTTTTAAGAAAGAAAGTTTAACTAACATCATTGACGAATTAGAACGTCAATACGATTGTAAAATCGTGTTAAAAACAAAAGAAAATCAACAACTTTTCTCCGGAACAGTGCCATCAAACAATTTAAAAGATGCTATAGCGATAGTTTCTTCTACTTTTCATTTAAAATTAATTAAATTTGAAGCGAAGAATATTATCCTAGAGGATTTTTAATGGCATACCCGAAAAAATTAATACCTTCTTTACTTTTATTTTTCACCTTGTTTGTGTCATTCGCACAACAAGGTGAAAAATTAGTGCCTCTAAAGTCAATCCTTGAAACTATAAGCAAGAAAGACCACATTAAGTTCAATTACATTGATGAAGAGATTGTCATCTTTAAATTAATACCCCCACCTGTTTCAGATAAACTTTCTGAAAAAATTAATTACATCGAACAAGTCACACATCTAAATATTAAAAAAATAGGGAGTAATTATTATTCCATTTATAATAAAAGAGAACTTGACAAACCATTGTGTGGAATTTTAATAGACGCAGAAAACAGTTTACCTATTGAAAACGTAAATGTTAGAATTACAGACACAAAAGTAAGCACTATAACAAATTCAAAAGGGTATTTTCAATTACCTGTAGTTTCACCAAATACTATTGAAGTCAATCATGTTAGTTACGAACCACTATTAATTAATCCTTTAGAGTTATACGTTGCTAATTGTCCTAAAATCAAGCTATATCTTTTAACTAAAACATTACAAGAAGTAGTAGCACAACGGTATTTAACAAGCGGTATTTATAAGAAGAATGATGGTTCTATTTTAATTAAACCTTATAAATTTGGACTTTTACCCGGATTAATAGAACCCGATGTGCTTCAAACGATTCAACAAATTCCAGGTATTAATTCAGTAGACGAAACTATATCTAACATTAATGTACGTGGCGGTACTCATGATCAAAATTTATTCTTATGGAATGGAATTCGCATGTTTCAAACGGGGCATTTCTTTGGATTGATATCTGCATTTAACCCCTCGTTAGCACAAAGCATATCAGTAGTTAAAAATGGGAGTTCTGCTTTCTACGGTGAAGGAGTATCTAGTTCTATAGACATTTCATCCCATAATAAATTAAATGATGAAATTCACAATTCTATCAGTTCAAATTTAATAAGTGCGGAGTTTTTTTCCAAAGTAAAGCTAACTAGCAAATCTAATTTCATCATTTCAGGAAGACGGTCCTTAACCGATTTTTTTGCATCGCCAACCTATAGCAATTACAAAGACAAGGTTTTTCAAAACAC
The DNA here is from genome assembly GCA_024644655.1 of Flavobacterium sp. Classification (GTDB taxonomy): domain Bacteria; phylum Bacteroidota; class Bacteroidia; order Flavobacteriales; family Flavobacteriaceae; genus Flavobacterium. Next base: position 5,609 of record JAHEHJ010000047.1, on the reverse strand, counting down.
TATTATTACTAATTTAAATAGTAATCAAAATATTGATTTTACAACAAAAGAGAAATTTTATTTTTATGACATTACAGCACAATACGAACAACGAATTGGGCAAAAAAACATACTCTTTATAGATGGCATTTCTATTAAGAACAATTTATTTGTAAATCAATATACGAGTCTCACTTCCAAAAATAGTACATTATCTCAACAAAACTTTGGAGGTTCATTGAATTGGAAGACTAATTGGTCAGACTCTAAATTCACACAAGTTCAAGCTTATATCTCAAGTTACGCCTTAACATCTGAAAATGAATCTCTTGAAAACAACCAATTGCTCAATCAAGAGAATAAAGTTTTATCTTTTGGAATACAATTTAAAAACACCCATCAATTAACCAATACCCTAACTTTAAATGAAGGATATCAATTTGATGAAACAGGTGTAACTAATTTTGATGAAATTAATTTGCCCTTTTTCTCTCGAAAAACCATTGAAGTATTAAAAAGTCATGTACTAATAAGTGAAGGAGGTTATGAATCTGAAAGCAAAAAAACACTATTAAAAATAGGTGTACGTGCTAATTATTTTGAAAAATTCAGTTCCTTTTTAATTGAACCACGACTTCAATTCAATCAGGCACTTACTTCTAATATCCGTATAGAACTATTAGGAGAGCAAAAGAGTCAAACCCTTTCTCAAGTTATTGATTTACAACAAGATTTTTTAGGTATAGAAAAGCGTAGATGGACCTTAGCAAACGAAAACAACATTCCGATTCAAAAAAGCAATCAAATTTCACTTGGCTTCAGTTTTAAAAACAACTCATGGCTGATAACCGTGGATAATTTTTACAAAAAAATATCAGGAATCACATCAAATGGTCAAGGGTTCCAAAATCAATATGAATTTTCAAAAGCCATAGGAGATTACCAGGTTTTAGGAACTGAAATATTACTACAAAAAGGATTTGGCAAATTTTATACTTGGATAAGTTATAGTTACAACGACAATAAATACTTATTTAAAACATTAACACCTACCCAATTCAACAACAATTTTGAATTGCAACATTGTGTCTCCTGGGCAGGAATATACGAATGGAATTCACTTAAAATAGCTTTAGGATGTAAATGGCACACTGGAAAACCTTTCACTGAACCTACAACTACAACTGTTGATAGCTCAAATCCTATAATTGAATACCAAAATCCAAATAGCTACCAACTACCTGATTTTTTTCAACTTAATATATCGGCGTCAAAAGATTGGAAGATTGGAAAAACTTCGAGTCTACAAACAAGTACATCCGTATTAAATCTTTTAAATACAAAAAATTGTATTAATAGATTCTATAGAATAAACAACAAAGACAACACTATTGAAAGTGTAAATTCGTATGCATTAAATTTAACACCAAACATCAATATTAAATTGACTTTTTAACAAAAAAAAGAGCAATAAACTATTACTCTTTTTTTTATTACATTCGTTCTGGGACTTCTATTCCTAACAACAAAAAGGCTGTTTTAATTGTATCACTTACTTTTTGAGAAAGCTGAACTCTAAATACTTTTTTCATTATATCTTCTTCTCCTAATATTGAAACAGCTTGGTAAAAAGAATTGTATTCTTTAACCAAATCATAGGTGTAATTGGCAATTAATGCTGGGCTATGATTTTGAGCCGCATTTTGAATAACTTCTGGATATAATTCAAGTTGTTTAAGCAACTCCTTCTCTTTTTCATGCAATTCTACTCCATCAATACTTGCTGTTAAATCAAATGTTGCTTTTCGTAAGATAGATTGAATTCGTGCATAAGTGTATTGTATAAACGGACCTGTATTACCTGCAAAATCAACAGACTCTTCAGGATTAAATAGAATTTGTTTTTTAGGATCCACTTTTAGTATATAATATTTCAAAGCCCCTAATCCTATAATTTTATATAATTTGTTCTTTTCTTCTTCTGAATAACCTTCTAACTTACCCAATTCGGATGCTATAGCACCCGCAGTGGTTGTCATCTCTTCCATTAAATCGTCAGCATCAACTACAGTTCCTTCTCGTGATTTCATTTTCCCAGAAGGCAATTCTACCATACCATATGATAAATGATATAAATGCTCAGCCCATGCAAAACCCAGTTTTTTCAGGATTAAAAACAACACTTTAAAATGGTAATCTTGCTCATTACCAACAGTATACACCATACCTCCTACATCTTGAAAGTCCTTAACCCGTTGAATGGCAGTTCCAATATCTTGAGTCATATATACGGCTGTCCCATCAGAACGCAAAACAATTTTTCGATCCAATCCTTCCGAAGTTAAATCAATCCAAACAGAACCATCAGGGTCTTTTTCAAAAATTCCTTTTTCCAGCCCCAATTGCACCACTTCTTTACCTAATAAATAGGTATTGCTTTCATAATAATAACTATCAAAATCTACTCCTAAATTCGAATACGTTTGGGAAAAACCATCATAAACCCATTGATTCATTGTTTTCCACAAAGCAATAACTTCTGGTTTTCCAGCTTCCCAATCCAAAAGCATTTGTTGAGCCTCAAGAATTATAGGAGCTTGTTTTTTAGCTTCTTCTTCGGTCTTACCTTGAGCAATTAAGTCTTTAATTTCAGCTTTATATATTTTATCAAATTCCACATAATAGTTACCTACCAACTTATCTCCTTTCAAGCCTGTATTCTCAGGAGTTTGACCATTCCCGAATTTTTGCCAGGCCAACATCGATTTGCAAATATGTATTCCTCTATCATTAATAATTTGGGTTTTATACACTTTTTTACCCGAGGCTTTAATGATTTCAGCCACGGAATATCCCAAAAGATTATTTCTAACATGACCTAAATGCAGTGGTTTATTGGTATTAGGAGATGAATATTCAACCATAACAGCTTTAGTTGTAGATGAAGGAGATACAAATCCGAATTGGGTATCGTCTTTAATTGAAGTAAAAAATTGAATATAGTAGGAATCCGAAATTACCAAATTTAAAAAACCTGAAACCACATTAAAACGAACCACTTCATCTACATTATGTACAAGATATTCCCCGATTTTAGTTCCTAAATCTATTGGATTTCCTTTAATTACTTTCAACAAAGGAAATATAACCATAGTAATATCGCCTTCAAACTCTTTACGAGTGACTTGAAACTCAACTTTCTCTATTGAAATTTCAAACAATTCCTGAATTGCTTTTTGAATATGTGTGGTTAAAATTTGAGTGAGTTTCATTGTTTTTCTATTTGGTGAGCAAAGATAAACATTACACTATAATAATTTAATACAAGTAGGTGATATTAAAAGACATAAGCCCCCACTCAAAACTATATATTGTAAGTATTATACCTATAATAAAAAGAAATAAATGCATTTCATCGATTTTATTTGCATTTAAGCGGTATAATTAACAATATTTGTAGTGTCAAAATCCCCAAGTCATGAAAAAACTTTTACTATTAATCGCAATTTTATTTACCGTCTTTGGTTTTTCACAACCAATAAGTGTAAATACCTCTAATTACACAGTGCCTGAATTGGTAAATAATGTGTTAATTAATTCTCCATGTGTTACTGCAACAAACGTAACTTGGAGAACAGGAACCAATTTCGGGTCTACCAATGGAATTGGCTTTTTCCAAAACAGCAATCCGAATTTCCCAATGCACGGTGGAGTTATTTTAAGTACAGGTAATGTTACTAACGCACCTGGACCTAATACTTCTTTGTTAAGCGATGGTTCATTAACTTGGGAAGGTGATGCCAATTTAGAAGCAACTTTGGCTGCCGCTGGCATACCAATGGTTTCCAAAAATGCAAGTGTATTGGAATTTGACTTCACTCCTTTATCACCCTATTTTAATTTTGATTTCATATTTGCTTCAGAGGAATATGGTAATTTTCAATGCCATTATTCTGATGCTTTTGCCTTTCTATTAACTAATATGAATACAGGTGTTACAACTAATTTAGCTGTAGTACCAAATTCAACTGACCCTATTTCAGTAGTTACCATTAGAGATTTCTTATACAACTCTTCTTGCCCCTCAGCAAATGCAGAATATTTTGGCAGTTTTAATGGCGGGTCAGCGGCAGCAAATTCTGCTACCAATTTTAATGGTCAAACTAAAGTAATGTCTGCGTCATCTATATTAACACCAAATGTACCTTATCATATTAAATTAGTAATAGCTGACCGTATTGACCCTCAATCAGATTCCGCTATTTTTATAGCAGCCGATAGTTTTAATATTGGTCAGGATGTTCTTGGACTTGATTTAACTGTGGATAATCATAACGCGGTATGTTTTGGTAGCTCACAACTTTTAGACACAGGTTTAGACGCTAGTCAATATACCTTTGTATGGAAAAAAAACAATACTGTTTTAAATGGACAAGATAATTCTACTTTATTAGTAACAACTCCAGGAGTATATAGTGTAACCTATTACAATCAAAACACTAACTGTGTACCTATAACTGATACAATAACTGTAGAGTATTATCCTCAAATCACAAGTCCAAATCCAAATCCACTTATTAAATGTAATAATGGATCTGCTAGTTATGAATTCAACTTGGATTATAACACTGCTATAGTTAAAAATGGATTAGACCCTTTAACAAGTGTAACTTATTTTGCATCTGCAGCTGATGCTGAAGGCAATACTAATGCATTACCTTTATTATATAATAGTGTTGGCAATCAAACTATTTATGTTAGAATCCAATTACCCAACCAATGTTTTGTTATCAAATCATTTGAATTACAAGTAACTGGAGGCCCTATTGCTAACCAACCACAAGACATGGTTAAATGTGCTAAATCAATAACAAATCTAACTGCAACTTTTAACCTGAACACTCAAAAAAGCAGCATATTAAATGGTCAACCAACTGCCTTAAATAGTATTACATTTTATACTTCTCTATTAAATGCATCAACTGGAACAAATCCAATTACAAATCCATCTGGAGTTACTTATCCTGATGGTACCGTAATCTATGTAAGAGTTGAAAACGCAAGTGATCCTACTTGCTATAGTTTAACTAGCTTTAATTTGATAGTTAATCCAGTACCAGAAGTTGATGTGTTATTAGATGTATTAGTTTGTACTAGTTATATTTTGCCTCCTTTAGTTAATGGAAATTATTTTACTGGTCCTGGCGGAACTGGAATTCCATTATTTGCAGGATCAGAAATCATACAAACAACAACAATATACATTTATAACCAACCTGATGGCCCAGGCACATGTGCATCTGGAAGTCATTTTAAAGTAATTGTTGTTGACCCAGATAGTTTAACTCCTCAAAATGTAAACCACTGTGGAAGTTATAAATTACCTGTTTTAACCTATGGAAATTATTATACTGCTCCTCATGCAGGCGGAACAGAAATCCCTGCAGGTACTTATATTACAAGTAACCAAACTGTATATTATTATTTTGTTACTCCTGAACCTCCTTTTTGTGAAGTAGATTCTAGTTTTGAAGTGGTTATATCTCCTACTGTTGAAGTTGGACAAAGACCTGATGTATTTGATTGTACTTCTTATACCTTGCCTACCTTAACAATTGGAAAATACTATA
>JAHEHJ010000041.1 GCA_024644655.1 Flavobacterium sp. | reverse complement strand
TATGATTAGTCGCACTAACAGTATAACCTCCTGAAATAGAATTCGATGTTTGAGCTCCCATAGTACCATAGTGGTACTCTATTATATTAGATGTTTCATACAACCAAGCTTGGAAGGTAGAGTTAAAAGCACCTGCCGTATTCTTTGGTATCGTTACATTCCATTCTACTATAAAGATTCTATTGGGCGCTGTACCTGTAACCAATACCCGCACACTTCCATCAGTACCTGTAGCCATATCATCCCAAAAAGGATAAATCTTAGGCGTATTTTGTGCACTGATTGAACTATTGGTGGGTTGACTAACTCCTGTAGCTGTACTAAATACTAACCAGCCATCAGGTGAAACTGAAAATTGGGAATAACTAGCTCCTCCAAAATTAAACGGGAAACCTATTGGTGTTGAGGCCGATGGCGCATTATCAACACCTGTTCCAATTACTGTGGTAGCACCTGTCATAGGATTTAACGACCCCCCAGTAGCCGCATTAAACGTATAGGCAGCCGCACGAATACTGCTGATTGAGCCCACACACATTGGATTTGGGGTTGCTGTCACACCTACTTGTAAATTTATATTTATGATAGCAGAACCTGAAATTGTCTGGGTACAGTTTGGCGCAGTGGCATATCCCACACTTACTAAAGAATAAGTGGTTGTAACTGTGATTGCTGGTGTGGTTAAAGTAGCCGTACCTGCTCCGTTCAACGTAATAGTTTGATTGGCTCCACCATTAACTTTATAGGTAACTACTGTATTAGGAGTACCCGTAAAAGCAATCACAGTAGTAGCTCCTGAACATATAGTAGCTGTTCCCGAAATAGCTGCTGTTGCTACGGGATTAACAGTTACAACAACAGTATTTGTAATAGGTGCACAAGCACCTACCGTTGATGTCACGGTATATGTAGTAGTTTGAGTTGGAGTAACTGTTGGATTAGCTGTATTGGGTGCTACTAATGTAGCGTCCGCAGGAGATGCAGTCCAAGTATAAGCAGCCGCACTTCCTGCTGCATTCAATGTAAGGGATGACCCTGAACATATAGTTGAATTATTAGGCACAGTTATGTAAGGCCCCACTACAGCGTGTGCTAAAGTGGCAGTATTAGCAGTTGGCAATGCACTATCAGTAACCGATACGGAATAAACACCTGGAGGAATATTAGTAAATATTCCAGTAGCATTATTTAAAGTAACAGGTCCTGTAATAGTATAATTAGTATAGGGTGGTGTACCACCAAAACCAGTAACCGTTAACGCTCCATCTGTAGCTGTAGCGCATACAGCATTAGTCACTGTATACGAAACTGTCAAAGTACTACTCAATACCATATCATCCACAGCAAAATCGTTTCCTGTAGTGGTAACATTGGTATTCCACAACTCTATTGTAGCTGTAGTAGCTGTAGCGGTAAAACTATAAACAACTTGTCTCCAACTCAAGACTGGTAGTGGCGCTAAAGCTGCACCAGCTAGCAATGCAGGTGCTGTACCTCCTGTAACTTGTATACCTATAGAAGCCTGAGATGTAGGCCCTGTAACTTGTGTCGAAATTGATTTAATCCAATAACTAAAATAATAGGTTGTTCCTATGGTTAAGCCCGTTACTCCAGTACCCGTATTTCCCGCTTTCCAAAAACGAGAACTTCCTCCTGTTGTGGTTCCATCAAAAAGCAACATATTACCATTTCCAGTAGTATGATCGCCTTCATAGATAAAATTGGTCGTATTAACCAATTTAGGATTGGTAGCTATAGTATATTTTCCCGCAGTTGTAGTTCCATAGGAAGCTGGAGGCAAATAAGTATACCCCGCACCATTGGTTACAAAGCCCACACCACTTACCCCCGATTCAAAGTCACCGTTGGTTAATAAGTTTTGCGAGAAAAGAACGTTAAGTGTTATTATGTTTAATAAAAAATAAAAATAATAGCTTTTTTTCATAGTTTATTGGTTTTTAAGGAGCGAAATTTACATAATTTTAAGAAATAATCCCTTGAAGTCTTTAATTATTTTCAAATATTAACACTTACGGACACAGTTTAAATATTATTATTTATCTTTGCTTTTCGATTTTTTAACCCCAATTAATCCTCTTTTGATGATAAATAACGAAGATTTTAATGACGAATTAGGTAACGACCATATCGCCACTAGTGCTCAAAATCCCGTGCGAAATGACGCGTTTGACATGAGTGATGACGACAAAATAAACGCCATAAAAAAAGACGTGGAACACATCCTAAGTACCTTGGGAATGGACCTCAATGACGACAGTCTAAAAGGCACTCCTAACCGTGTAGCTAAAATGTTTGTTAAAGAATTATTTGGCGGATTAAATCCTAATAAAAAACCAAGCTCTTCTACTTTTCTCAATAACTACAAATATGGCGAAATGCTAGTGGAAAAAAACATCACTTTGTATTCGACTTGTGAACACCATTTACTCCCTATCGTAGGAAGAGCTCACGTAGCGTATATCTCTAACGGTACAGTGGTGGGACTATCAAAGATGAATCGCATCGTAGATTATTTTGCCAAAAGACCTCAAGTTCAAGAACGATTAACCATGCAAATTGTACAAGAATTACAAAATGTATTGGGAACAGATGATGTGGCTTGTGTCATTGATGCAAAGCATTTATGTGTGAATTCTAGAGGAATTCGCGATATTGAAAGCAGTACTGTTACTTCCGAATTTGGAGGGAAATTTAAAGACGAACAAACCCGTAGAGAATTTTTAGATTACATCCGTTTAGATACGCAATTTTAACAACTCAAAGACTTTAAATGGCAGGACTGTTGTATATGCAAAGGCCTGTAAAACAATAGTAAACGAGTAAATATTGAAATATATTCAGCCTAAATCACAACCCAATGCAACGCTATAAAAATAACACACTCAAAATATACAATTCCCTTTCGGGTGAAAAGCAAGTATTTATTTCTGTTCACGAAGGTAATATAGGTATGTATGTATGTGGCCCAACGGTATATAGTAATGTACATCTGGGTAATGTGAGGACTTTCATGTCTTTTGATATGATATTCCGGTATTTTTTACATTTGGGATATAAGGTACGGTATGTTAGAAATATTACTGACGTAGGTCATATAGTAGATGATGTGGATGATGGAGAAGACAAAATAGCTAAAAAAGCGCGCGTAGAACAGTTAGAACCAATGGAAATTGTGCAACGCTATACCGTTGATTTCCATGATGTATTGAATCACTTTAACTTCTTACCTCCAAGTATAGAACCTACAGCTACAGGTCATATCATAGAACAAATTGAAATTGTGAAGCAAATCATAGATAAAGGATTTGCCTATGAAAAGAATGGTTCTGTTTATTTTGATGTGGTAAAGTTTAATGAAACTCATGATTACGGTAAATTAAGTGGTCGTAACATTGAAGATATGATTGCCAACACCCGTGACTTAGACGGGCAAAGCGACAAAAAAAATGCACAAGATTTTGCCTTGTGGAAGAAAGCCGAACCAGAGCATATCATGCGCTGGCCCTCGCCTTGGGGAACTGGTTTTCCAGGTTGGCACCTAGAATGTACCGCTATGAGCACTAAGTACTTAGGCGAAACATTTGATATTCACGGAGGTGGTATGGATTTAAAATTCCCACATCATGAATGTGAAATTGCTCAAAACGAAGCCTGCACTGGTCATAGTCCAGTAAATTACTGGATGCATGCCAATATGCTAACGCTTAATGGTAAGAAGATGTCTAAATCAACGGGCAATAATATATTACCCCACGAAATCTATACAGGAGGGAGTCCTTTTTTAAGCAAGGCCTTTTCTCCAAATGTGGCCCGTTTTTTCATGATGCAAGCGCATTATAGAAGCATCTTGGATTTTAGCAATGAAGGAATTGTGGCAGCCGAGAAAGGATTCATTCGCTTAATGGAAGGTATTGAACTTTTACCTAGCCTTAGCAGCAGCAACGCCTCTACTCTTGACATAGCTAATTGGAAACAAAGTTGTTATGATGCAATGAATGATGACTTCAACACCCCTATATTAATAGCCAATTTGTTTGAAGGAATTAAATTCATCCATTTAGTTAAAGAAGAAAAAGCAACGCTTACAGCGGATGATATAAAGTTATTGTCTGATACGTTACGTAGTTTCACTTTTGATGTTATTGGCATTAAAGACGAGAAAGCTACAGCCCAGGATGCAGAGAAGCTAGAAGGTGTTATGGCAATGCTTATCGATATGCGATTGGAAGCGCGCGCCAATAAGAATTTCGCACTATCCGATCAAATTAGAGACCAATTGTTAGCTTTAGGCATCCAACTTAAAGATGGCAAAGAAGGCACTACTTTTACAGTACAATAACAGAACTTTTACCGAAATATGTTCAAGAAAATACTGATTGCTCCTTTTTTGTTCCTAATTCGGTTTTATCAAATGGGAATTTCCCCATTCAAACCTGCCAGCTGTAGGTATGAGCCTACTTGTTCGCATTATTTTCTTGAAGCTTTAAAAGTACATGGATTATTCTATGGAATGTTTTTAGGAATTAAGCGCATTCTCAGTTGCCATCCTTGGGGTAAAAGTGGCTACGATCCTGTCCCCGAAAAAAAGTGTACTCATAAATAAAACCCAACAGCATTCGATTTTTACATTTTATATTTATAAATTTGAAAACCGTATCCTAAATACCATAAGTCATGATTTGGAATCCCTCAGAAGGAATCAATATTGGTTTTTTTATTATTCGTTTTTACAGTCTAATGTTTGTTGTAGCATTTGGATTGGGATGGTATATAATGAAACGCATCTTTGATAAAGAACATATTGAAATAGAAAAACTAGACACCTTATTTATTTGGACAGTTATTGCGACACTATTGGGAGCACGTTTGGGGCATGTCTTTTTCTATGATTGGGAATATTTTAGAAATCACTTATCCGAAATCTTATTGCCTTTTAAATTTGAGAACGGATTTGAGTTCACTGGATTCAGAGGATTAGCGAGCCATGGAGCTGCTATCGCAATTATTATCGCCATGTACTTCTATAGTAAGAAGATAATCCAAAAACCATTATTATGGGTATTAGACCGCGTGGTAATCCCAGTTGCTTGTGGAGCTATCTTTGTACGTATCGGTAACTTCTTCAATTCTGAAATCGTGGGTAAAGTAACTGATTCTAGCCTTGGAATCAAATTTATTCGTGACTATTATTCGGCAAGTGATGCGGTAAACAGTACTAAAATATCGAATGTTAACGAAGCATACAACGCTATTGCTACTAATCCACAATACGCTGCATTATTAGACAAAGTGCCTGCAAAACATCCTGCACAATTATATGAGGCATTTTTATATGTCTTAGTTTTTTTCATCCTTTTCTTTTTATATTGGAGAACTAAAACGGCTGAAAAGCAAGGATTACTTTTTGGGTATTTCTTAATTCTTTTATGGTCAGTTCGATTTGTTGTAGAATATGTAAAAGAAAGTCAAGGTGGTATTGAAAAAACATTTGGATTATTAACCACTGGCCAATGGCTAAGTATTCCTTTTATCCTAATTGGCATCTATTACCTGTTTGTGGCAGAAAAGCCCATAGATGATAAAAACATATAATAAAAAAGCCCCAATAGGGCTTTTTTTTATTCCTCTTCTTCAGAAGTATGGGATTTTGCATAATTTCCCCATTTATCAATACACTCTTTCATATCTTGAGGTATAGGGGTGTCAAATCGCATGAACTCTTTAGTTGTAGGATGCTCAAATCCTAACGTTTTAGCATGTAATGCTTGACGAGGTAAAGTTTTAAAACAATTGTCTATAAACTGTTTGTATTTGGTAAATGTAGTTCCCTTTAATATGATATCACCACCATACCGTTCATCATTAAAAAGGGTATGACCAATATATTTCATGTGTACCCTAATTTGATGCGTACGACCTGTTTCTAACTTACATGACACTAAAGTTACATAACCAAATCGCTCCAATACTTTATAATGGGTAACGGCATGTTTACCAATTTCTCCATCAGGAAAAACAGCCATCTGCATACGATCTTTTACGTGTCGAGCGATATTTCCTTCTATAGTCCCTTCGTCTTCTTTTACATTACCCCATACTAGAGCCACATATTCACGCTCAGATGTTTTATCTTCAAACTGTTTGGCCAAATGGGTCATAGCTGCTTCTGTTTTAGCAACTACTAAAAGTCCTGATGTATTTTTATCAATTCGATGCACCAATCCAGGTCTTTCGCTGGAGTTCATCGGCAGATTTTCAAAATGAAAAGCCAAGGCATTAACTAATGTTCCAGTATAATTACCATGTCCAGGATGAACCACAAGTCCAGGAGGTTTGTTGATAACCAACAAGGCATCATCTTCATATACAATATCCAATGGAATATCCTCTGGAATGATGTGGTTTTCAAAAGGAGGATGAGTAAGCATCACTCGAACTACATCAAATGGCTTAACACGGTAATTGGATTTCACCGCAATATCGTTTACCCAAATTCGACCGTCTTCAGCAGCTTGTTGAATTTTATTCCGTGTAGCGTTTTCAATTAACTGCATCAAAAATTTATCGACACGCAACAACGACTGTCCTTTTGGAGAGACAAATCGGTGACGTTCAAACAATTCTTCTTCTAAATCTGCTTCTTCGTGATTAATCATTGGCAGGTGCAATTTGAGTGGTGTCTACTGCAGTAGAATCTACTGTAGCATCATTATATACTGCCTTTCCATCTCCAAGTATCAAATCAATTTTAGATGATTTCAAGACCTTATCCCCTGCTTTTAGTTTTTTTCCATTTAGACGCATTTCTAAAACCATATCTTTACCCAAATAAGGTTTATAAGTAATAGTCCCTTCAGCGAGCCCAACAGCTTCAAGTGTTGGCACTGCTTGACGGTATGTTTTTTCAACCAAATCAGGCACGGCAACCATAGTGTATTTGGAAGCATTTATTTTAATATAGATTTTTCTTCCTTCTTTTACTTTTGAACCCGCTTTTGGTTCCTGCTCTACAATGGTAAGTTTAGGATAATCAGGACGGAAGTCAACCGTATCCAATATACTGTAATTAAGATCTACTGCATCCAATTTTTCTTCAGCTTGTTCCACTGATAATTTACTTAAATCAGGCACCGTTATTTCTTGACCGTGATGGGTAGTATAGGTAATCCAATGGAAGAACAAAAACGAAATCAAAGCAATAATAGCCATAGCAGCTAGTATTTGTGCCATGAAAACGCGACTGGTTAAATACGAACGGAAACTCATATAGTAATTTTATTTGAGCAAAGATATAAAAAACATAAAGGTATTCGGTTATCAAAAAAAATGATAATTTTGTTACACATAAAATAGCAATCAATGAACGTAGCAGTAGTTATGGGTGGATATTCAGATGAATCTGTAATATCATTACGAAGTGGCCAACTAATCCTCAACGAACTAGATCCTAATCAGTACCAAGCTTATGAGGTGCATATCCTTAAAGAGGCATGGTATTGTCTAATAGCTGATCAAAAATACCCTATAAATAAAGCTGATTTTACATTTAGCAAAGAGGGCACAACCATAAAATTTGATGTCGCTGTTAATACCGTTCATGGTACTCCAGGTGAAGATGGCCATTTGCAAGCCTATTGGGAATTATTAGATTTACCCTATACAGGTTGTAATTATTACCAATCAAGTTTGACTTTCAACAAACGTGACACTTTATCCGTGTTATCTAAATTCAACATACCCAAAGCAAAATCCATTTACCTTACCTATGGTGAACCTATAGATGGAGATGCCATTGTAGCTGAATTAGGTTTGCCTTTTTTTGTAAAACCAAATCAATCTGGAAGTAGTTTAGGAGTTTCAATGGTAAGTACTTTGGATGATTTACCCAAAGCTTTAGATTTTGCTTTTGAAGAAGATCGCGATATATTAATAGAATCCTATTTGAATGGCACCGAAGTATCGGTTGGTGTGTTAAATTACAAAGGAGAGACAACAGTACTTGGAATTACTGAAATTGTCTCCCAAAATGCCTTTTTTGATTACGAAGCCAAATATCTAGGAAAATCAAATGAAATTACTCCGGCACGAATATCCAGTGCAATGGAATTATTAGTTATAGAAACGGCAAAAAAAGTATACCAATCCCTTGGAATGGTTGGCTTTTCGCGTACCGATTTCATTATAATGAATGGAGTGCCTCATTTTATAGAAATCAACACCAACCCAGGCTTATCACCCCAAAGTATATTTCCACAACAAGCAGCCCATGCTCAAATCCCATTTGGTGCATTGTTGGACAATGAAATTCGATTAGCTTTACAACGTAAACCAATTTGGAAAAAATAAATAGAGTAAGTCACTTCCTTATTATGTAAGTTCCTACTCAATGTAATCATAGTCGATATGAAAAGAAAAGCAATATTCCCAGGTTCCTTTGACCCTATTACATTAGGGCATTATGATATTATCAAGAGAGGTATTTCATTATTTGACGAAGTGATTGTAGCTATTGGAATAAATTCCGACAAGAAATACATGTTTTCCTTGGAAGACCGCAAGCGATTTATTGAAGAAGCATTTGAATCAGACCCCAAAGTTACAGTCATCACCTATGAAGGATTGACTATAGATTTATGCCGTAAACTCGGTGCCGATTTCATATTACGTGGGTTACGCAATCCAGCCGACTTTGAATTTGAAAAGGCCATTGCTCACACAAACAGAAGGTTGTCCCAAATAGAGACTGTGTTTTTATTAACCGCATCTAAAACATCTTACATAAGTTCGAGTATTGTAAGGGATGTTATTCGAAACAATGGAGATTATACGGTACTAGTTCCAGAAAGTGTGGTCGTAAAAAAAGAAAAATAATTTAGGTAATAGTGCCTACTTGCGCTAGCCTACTCTTCTTTCTTAATCACATTTCGAGCCACTTCAATTTTATACCGCTTTCCTTTCATTTTTTCTTCGCGAATGAGAGCAAGCAAGTCCTTTACTTTATTGAATTTCACAGCGGCAAAAGAGATAAAATCTTTCACTTCTATCAATCCTAGATCACCTTTTTCTAATTTTCCTTTTTGGGAAAAGAACCCTACTATATCAATTTTATTCAGTTTATTTTTCTTGCCCCCACTAATGTAAATTGTTTGAAATTCAGGAGGCTTTGGCAAAGTAGTAGCCGTATCTACTTTTAAAATAGGCATACTATAATCAATATAATCAAACTGTTTTTCACTTTCGTGTGTAATAATGTAGGAAGTTCCAGATGCCAACATCCGGGCTGTTCGTCCATTTCTATGTGTGAATTCTTCTTCTTTAGAAGGTAAATGATAATGTATTACATGTTTCATTTCGGGAATATCTAATCCTCTGGAAGCTAAATCGGTTGTGACTAAATAACTGACGCTCCCATTTCTGAAATGAATTAAAGCACGTTCTCGTTCTTCTTGATCCATGCCACCATGATAATAGGTCGCATAAATGCCTTTTTCATTTAATGCATCGCTAATGCGCTCAGCAGCATCTCTGTGATTACAAAAAATTAAAGCTGATTGGGATTTTAAAGAACAAATTAATTGAAATAAACTACTTATCTTGTCTTTATCTTTAGACACCACCCTTTTCAAGGATAGATTTACTTTATCCTCAGCAGTAATAAAATCTAATACAGTTGGATTTACTACTCGAGTATATTTTGGGATAACAATCCCTGATGTTGCAGAAACTAATACACGTTTATTTAACTTTGGTAATCGACTAATAATAAAAGACATTTGCTCCTGAAATCCCAATTGTAGAGATTTGTCAAATTCATCTAAAATTAAAGTTTGAATGCGATCAACTTTAAATGTGCCTCTATCGATATGATCTGCAATTCTACCAGGAGTACCTATTAAAAGGGAAGGTGGATTGGATAAGTTTTTTATTTCCGTCTCAATGGAATGTCCGCCATAACATATATTTACTTTATAGGAAGTACCCATTTTTTTCCAAACTTGCTCAATTTGCAACCCCAACTCTCTGGAAGGCACAATAATAAGACATTGAACTCCTGCTTGGTATTCATCCAACAATTCAAATATAGGCAACAAAAATGCTAATGTTTTTCCGGAACCTGTTGGCGATAGCAACAAGACATCACGATCTGTTAAAATCGTTTCTTGAGCAGAAAGCTGCATTTCATTTAAGTGTTCAATGCCTAAATTTAAAAGTAGATTATTGGAATGGTGTTGATTTTTCATAGGGCAAAGGTAAAGCCAATATTAAAAAGTTTCTACTAAATAAATAAATCATATTTTTGCACGCTAAAATTAACATAACAGAATCTCTTAAAAATCAAAACAAAACTAATATGAAGAAAATTTTACTTTGGACAATACTCTTCGCAGCTATTCAAGTTAATGCACAGGATGGTGCATTAGACACTACTTTTGGAATAGGTGGAAAAGTAACTACCTCATTTAATTCTGGAGCAGATAAAGCTTATGGAGTAGCATTGCAAACTGATGGCAAAATTATAGTAGCAGGTTATTCGTATAGCAGTGTATTTGGAAATGACTTTGCTTGTTCTCGATACAACACAAATGGAACTTTAGATACTACATTTGGAACAAACGGTATCATGACTTATGATTTGCAATTAGGAAGTGATGACAAAGCTTATGGTGTAGACATTCAGTTGGATGGCAAAATTGTATTAGCAGGTTACTCTGATAATGGGAGTGATAAAGCCGGTGCCGTTATTCGATTGAATACTAATGGTACATTAGACACAACTTTTGATACAGATGGAATTGCAATAACTAACTTTACTATATACAACACTAACGCTAGAGCAGATGAATACAAAGCAGTTAAAGTGCACCAAGTAACAGGAAATATAGTGGTTGGAGGAACAAGTGTATTAAACACGGATGAGTCTAAAGGAATTTTTGCACGATATACTTCTACAGGTGCTCTAGATACTACTTTTGGGACTGGTGGTAAACTAATTGACTTGCCCTTTCCAGAAAGCAATGCTAATGGTTTTACTTTTGTGATAGAAGATATCCGATTGAAATCCAATGGAAAAATAACAGCAGTAGGTTGGAGTGATATCCCTAGTAGTTATTCAAGACAATACGTTTGCCGTCTTAATGCAAATGGAACTCTTGACACTACTTTCTCTACAGATGGATTTGCATCAAATTCATTTACCACAAGTGACAACAAAACAACTTCATTAGTATTAAAAGCTGATGACAGTTTCCTTTTTAGTGGAAGCAGCCGATGGTCAGCTACCGATTACAAACATTATTATGGCACAGTTAGCGCAGCTGGTACAGTATCCGTTCAAGGGTCTGTAGACTTTTCGTCTACTACCATAGATATGTGTTATGGTATGGCTTTAGATGGAGCAAGTAAAATTGTACTTGCAGGCTCTGCAATCAATTCTACAGCAACAACTTCTACATTTGCATTATCAAGAATTAATACCGATTACACAATAGACACTACTTTTGGTACTGCTGGTAAAACAACAACAACATTTGGCACTGCTGCCGAAAATGAAGCTTTTGATATGGTAATCCAACCTAACGATGAAAAAATCATATTAGTAGGATATTCGGGTAATGATTTTGCTATAGCCCGTTATATTGGAAATATTAATATGGGTGTAGCTGACCACAATAGTAACACAATTGGATTATTCCCAATTCCAGCTACGGAAACAATCACTTTGAATCCAAGTCAAGCTTTTGAACCCAACACTGCTTTTACAATTTATGATTTAAATGGTAGAGCAATTCAAAACGGAACATTGAATGGTGAGAACAATACCATTTCTGTTGAAGGTATGGCAAAAGGGCTATATTTGCTTAAAATAATTGGTTTTGATCAAGCATTAAAATTTACTAAAGAGTAAGCCCAAAAACTTATAAATAGAAAAGGAGAAATAGTTTATTTCTCCTTTTTTTTGGATGTTATTTATTAAAAAATAGTGTAAATTTATTCTCTATACATTAGTTGCATTTAAATCAATACCCCCATGAAGAATCCAATCACTATAGTTTCAATGTTATTTATAGTTTTTCTTTGTAGTTGTGACAATCATTCTAATTCCTCTGAAAATTACAGCATTATTGAAAACACTTACGGATATGGAATTCTAAATAAAACCAAAGGGATTTGGTCAGGACCTGTAACTTCTACAACTGCAATTGGAAGTTTTTCCGAATGGATAGTTGATTTTAGACCTATTTCTGAAAATCAAATTGCTGCTAAAAATGAATTGGATAAAGAAAATGACATTTTCATGTCTTTTTTTATAGTAAAATATAACAATCAGTACAAAGTAGCTTTCAGAAATGGAGGCTCATTTACAAACATGAAACGAGTTTCGTATCTTATTGCTGACAGTGTTTCAGAAACGACAACCAAATCGTTTTATCGCTTTTCGGAAATGATAATTGGAAAAAACAGAGCGCATACTGATGTGCTCTTTAGAAATGACAGTATCTATTTAAAATCCTATACAAATAGTTACAATACATTAAGCAAACCAACCTTACACATGGCTTGGAGTGCCAAAATCCAAGACACCAACAGTTGTCAAAATGCAGTAAGCTTATTTTCCTTTCCTAAAAAAACACTAACTAAAGATTTCACAAATTCTTTTTCAGGAAAAACGGAATCCATGTATTTTTCCAATTCAGGAGTACCCATAGGTGACCCCTACTCTGAAACGGAACAACCCTATTTAGCCCGAGTAAATGCAAGTTATTCTTATGCCCCAGGTTTTTTTGCGGATGCAACCAAAAAAGTAAATTTAATAATTACAACTCAGCCATTATTTAATGCAGGGGTTTTTAATGTAGCCAACTTAAAATATCGTTCTCGATATGTAATTGTGGATGCTAATGAATTCAATTATACATTCAATTATTTCCACCCAGGAACATACTATTTTTATGCATTATATGATACTGATGACAATGCAACTTTTAATTCTGGAGATTGGGTTAGTACCGCAAATACTACTTTTAATATAGCTTCATTGGGAAATACCAATACAAGCACACAAATCAACTTTGTAATTCCTTAGAACAGAAGTGGATTTCAACCTAAAGTAGGTGAAATTAGATTTTAGCTGAAATATTTTCGGTTTCAAAAAGCAACTTAATGTTTTCATAAGAATGTCCTAGAGCTTCTTTGACTTGAACAGGATTGAGCCAAACTGCTTTTTCTATCCCTTCTTTTTCTTGTGGAAAAGGAGTTCCTTCAAAATTAGATTTCATTTCAAACCAATGGGTAATTTTTAATTTATACTTGCCATTGCGTCTAAATATATGATAAGTTTTTTGCAATTTCTTTGTAATTGTCAATCCACTGACCCCTGTTTCCTCTTCTACTTCACGCATTGCAGTGTCTTCAATCTCTTCACCTTTTTCAATTCCTCCCTTTGGAAGATCCCATTTACCGTTGCGATGAATGAACAAAACGTCACCTTGATCGTTATAAACCAATCCTCCACCCGCTTTGCAAACCGGTATTTTTTCCTTTACTTTTTTGAGTATCTCTTTTTCATCAGGATAATACAAATAAGCTTTTTGAATTTTATTTTGAAACATTTTGATAATGACTTGCTCAATATCAACACTTTCCAACAGAAACAATTGAAAATCGGTTTCCTTTTGAATTTCGTTAGTTAAAAAAAGAGGCTTGTCGTTGACAAAAACTTTATACATTTGTACTATGATTTTTAATAAAGATACAGCCGAAAAAACAGCCGAATTGCTTTTACAAATAAATGCAATTAAATTGAATCCAAAAAATCCTTTTACATGGGCTTCAGGTTGGCAGTCTCCAATTTACTGTGACAACCGATTAATACTGTCTTTCCCAGCCATAAGAAATTTTGTGCGAGAAGAATTTTCCAAACATATTGAGAAAGAATTTGGCAAACCAGACGTGATTGCAGGAGTAGCAACTGGTGCAATTGGAGTGGGAATACTTGTAGCAGAGTATATGGGATTGCCTTTTGTTTATGTTCGCCCAGAACCAAAAAAACATGGAAGACAAAATCAAGTGGAAGGTTTTTTACAAAAAGGACAAAATGTAGTAGTGGTTGAAGATTTAATCAGTACCGGAAATAGTAGTTTGCTTGCCGTAGAAGCTTTGAAAGCAGCAGGCGCAAACATAAAAGGCATGGCTGCTATTTTTACCTATGGTTTTGATATTGCCACAACTAATTTTCAAAAAGCCAAAGTAGACTTGCGCACCTTATCGGATTACAGCCATTTATTACAATTAGCCGTGTCTAAAAATTACATTACTGAAGCTGAATTGGAGACCTTACAAGAATGGCGCGAGAATCCATCCACATGGACTATCTAATGCTGTCTTATAAAATCCATTACAATTGTAATTAAATACCTCTAAACATACTATTCACACTGTATAATATAAAACCTTATGAATTTAGAAAGCCCAAAAGTAGTTGTAGCAAAAAGCGCTGAGTACCTTTTCAACGCGTTAATTGACGTTCGAAACTTTGAAAAATTAATGCCCGAGAATATAGCTAAATTTGAAGTATTAGGTGATGATATTTTCAATTTTGGATTAAAAGGGATGCCTGAAATCAAATTAAAATTGAAAGACAAAACTCCAAATAGCCAAATAGTATTGGCAGCTGCAAGCGATAAGTTACCTTTTACCCTAACAGCTCAATTGAATGCTATCTCAGAAAACAGTTGTGGAGTCCAACTTCATTTTCAGGGTGAATTTAACCCTATGATGGCCATGATGATTAAAGGTCCTATTTCGAAGTTTATCGAAACCTTGGCAGAGAACATGGGAAAACTATAATGACATACTATTATATACTAAAAAAGAGGGGTCTTATAACTCCTCTTTTTTAGTATACTCTTATTTCAATCCATTTTGTTTTCGACTTTTGTAGGCTTTTAAATACTCACCCTTAGGTGTACCATCGTCAAATGAACTAAACATGACTGGAAAAGCAGCTTTGTTTCGGGCTTCTTCATTGGACCAACCTTCATACTCTATTCGGTATAGAGCTGAAAATAACTGAGAACGTCCAATCCCATGATAACAATGTATTAAAACAGGGTAATTAGCTGGGTTATCCATGATTTTCAAGAAAGAATCCACATTCTTTTGCTCAGGAACTTGATCACAACCATTATTAAAATAATTCACACCTGGCAGTTTTGCTACAGCTTCTTTTTCAGCCGTAAGTTCCGCTGGAATTTCAGGATTATTAACATCATCTCCTGTACCCGGAAACCTCAAATCTACTATAGACTTGATATGGTATTTTTGTACATAGTCTGCAATTTCATCTGGAGGAATTACTCCCGATTTATAGACTTTACCCTCAGTAATAGCCATGAAATTGTGATTGATATGCCGATCATACACATATTTACCCGTTCCAATTAATACTAAAACCAAAATGGCAATCCCTATTTTCTTTTTCATCTTATCGTTATTTAACTGTTGTCAATCGTTTGTCAATAATTCGCTCCATATAATCTTGTATAAATGCCTTACAATGGTTTTCAATAACATCCATCTCCGCATTTTTATGCTTAATCAAATTGGTTTTCATACCCTTATCTTCTTTATCGTAAAAACCAACCGCTTTTTTTCCGTCAAAACAGCAAATGTAATTACCAGACATATATTGATACACATTAGAAGCATACTTCAATACATAGGGAGGCACTTGAGTATCCCCTACTAAACTTCTACCCCAACTACGAAATGGTTTTTTATACCCTATCATATCGAGTAAAGTTGGATAAATATCAATTTGTTGTGCCCAATCCGTATTGACCCCTACATACTTCGCATTGGGTGTATAAAACAATATCGGCACTGTATTTCTATTGAATTCTTTTAAATATTCGTCATAAGCTACCGTATTCCCATGGTCTGCAACTAGAACAAAAATAGTATTTTTAAACCAAGGTTGTTTTTCTGCCGCTTGAAAAAAGCGTTTAAGTGCATAATCTGTATATCCAATACATTCATTAATATTGACTTTACCCTTTGGAAATTTACCTTCATATTTTTCCGGTACTTTATAGGGCTCATGTGAAGAAACAGAAAACAAGGTAGCCATAAAGGGTTGTTTCTTGGCTGTAAGCGTTTTGTTAAAATATTGAAAGAATGGTTCGTCCCATATCCCCCATACTCCATCAAAATCATCGTCGTTATTGTATTCGGTTTTACCATAGTAATGATCATAACCCAAAATATTTCCAAATCCTAAAAACCCCATTGAACCATTAGGAGCTCCATGAAAAAAGGAAGTATCATATCCTTCACCTTTAAGAGTAGAAACCAACGATTCTATCTTTTGTTTGGGATAGGGAGATGATGTAAATGCATCTTTAAATGAAGGAATACCCGCAATTATAGAGGACATTCCATGAATGGATTTCCATCCATTGGCATATGCATTCGTAAATATCAAACTGTGTTGCGCTAACGAATCTACAAAAGGCGTATACCCTTCATAATCAGGAATGGTTGTCCCTTTATTAAAAGCACCATTATATTCGCGAGCAAAACTCTCCAATATAAAAACCACTACATTAGGCTTGCTACTAGGATTATTGTGATACTGTTTAATAGGTACAACTAATTGATCTACTTGACTTTTAGCCATATAGTGCTCAATTTTAAATGAATTGGTATCCCAAGTCCTAATAATTGCAAAAGGGGTATTGAGAACTACATCAGCTTGCGATGAATTAGTCACATACCGACTTGCATCTAAAATATTAATAGGCCGGGTACTTTTCTTGAAATCCCCACGAATCCCCCCAATACAAAGGGTTACGATTAGTAAAAAATTAGCAATTGAAATGCCATAATACTTAAAGGAAGATCGCTCTATAACTGGCTTAACTTTGGTTTTTTTATACAACAGAATCCAAACCCAACTCAGCATAAAAAACAACAAGAATACATGCCAATAATGAATCAAAAAATTAAAAAAAAGCAAGGATTTATTGCTTTCATTTTGTAATGTATCTAACGAGGCACGTGTACTGCGATTAAAGGAATAACGATAATAGATGAAATCAATGAAATTAGTTGAAAAAGCAATTAAATTGGTTGCAAAATAGAGGTGAAACAAGAATTTTTGAAAACTTTTTTGCGTGTTTTTAAGTAATGGTAATACCGACAAAATAATAAATAACCCATTTACATAAAGTATCGTCGTGGTATCAAATGTCAAACCATGATAACAAAGTCGCAATACATCCACAAATCCATCAACTTGTATTAAGTTTTGATTGTATAGATAAAAAAGAATTCGGGCAGCAAAATAAAAAAGGTATGCCAATAGAATCCTAATTATCAACACCTTGTACTCGTTATATCTTGGGAACTTTTTCATGAACTTTTTAAAAAAATGAACCTTGCAAAACTACATATTTCGGTAATATCTTTTTTATATTTTAGATTAATATTGTGAATCCTACTAATATTATTTAATTTGCATCAAATTTGATGTAATGACGCCAATCACAAGACTATTTGACTTTCCATATCACCAGTTACAAAAAAACAACCTTAACGCGTGTTTGGTTACCAAATATGAGGGTGTTTGGGTCAAAACATCCACTCAAGAATACTTGGATAAAGCCAATGCCATTTCAAGAGCTTTATTGCGATTAGGTGTTAAAAAGCATGATAAAATAGCCCTTATTTCTTCCACGAATCGTACCGAATGGAACATTATGGATATAGGAGCATTGCAAACAGGAGCGCAAACTGTGCCCATTTATCCTACTATATCGGCAGAAGACTATGCTTATATTTTAAATCACTCAGAAGCCCAATATTGTTTTGTATCTGATGAACAAGTTTATCTAAAACTACAAGCTATACGTTCAGAGCTTCCCCTTTTGAAAGAAGTATATTCTTTTAATACCATTGAAGGCTGCAAAAATTGGAAAGAACTATTGGATTTAGGAGAAAACTCCAGTAATCAGGCAGAAGTTGAAGAATGTAAAGCTCAAGTTCATCCAAATGATTTAGCAACCATAATATATACTTCAGGAACCACCGGCAAACCAAAAGGGGTAATGCTATCCCACAATAATATTGTTTCTAATGTATTGGATAGTGCGGAACGAATCCCATTTGAAGAAGGTACAAGTATTGCCTTGAGCTTCCTCCCTATTTGTCATATTTTTGAACGGGTTATTTTATATATCTATCAATATTATTCGGTGTCTATTTATTTTGCGGAATCAATAGATCAATTATCTGACAACATTAAAGAAATCAATCCAACTGTTTTTTCAGTTGTTCCAAGATTATTAGAAAAAGTGTATGATAAAATCATCGCTAAAGGAAATGAATTAACGGGAATTAAAAAGATGTTGTTTTTCTGGGCAGTAAATTTAGGCCTCCGTTATGAACCCTATGGAGCCAATGGTTGGTGGTATGAGCAACAACTTAAAATTGCTAACAAATTAATTTTTAGCAAATGGAGAGCTGCACTTGGAGGAAAGCTAACGGTTATGGTATCGGGTAGTGCGGCATTACAACCTCGGTTAATTCGAATATTTGCAGCAGCTGGTATGCCCGTCATGGAAGGATATGGTTTGACTGAAACCTCCCCAGTGATCACAGTCAACGACCAACGAAACCGCGGTTTTAAAGTTGGAACGGTAGGTAAAGTGATTCAAAATGTGACCGTAAAAATAGCAGCAGATGGAGAAATACTTTGTCAAGGACCTAATGTAATGATGGGATATTATAAAGATACCCAACTTACTAATGAGGCCATTGTAGATGGTTATTTCCATACAGGAGACATCGGAGAATTTGATTCTGAAGGTTTTTTACGCATTACAGATCGAAAGAAAGAAATGTTTAAAACTTCTGGAGGAAAATATATTGCACCTCAGCTTATTGAAAATGCCATGAAACAATCTTTATTTATAGA
Source organism: Flavobacterium sp. (assembly GCA_024644655.1). Taxonomy (GTDB): domain Bacteria; phylum Bacteroidota; class Bacteroidia; order Flavobacteriales; family Flavobacteriaceae; genus Flavobacterium. The sequence goes on along the minus strand of JAHEHJ010000041.1, from coordinate 4,183 downwards.
ACAAATCATGGTGATAGGTGATGGTGAAAAAATGCCAGCAGCCTTAATACAACCTAGTTTTGATTTTATACGAGAATGGGCCAAACGAAAACACTTAAATATAGGCACCTCTAATCAAGAACTCGTATCCCATTCAGAAGTTATACATCGCATACAAGAAGAAGTTGACCATGCCAATCAGAAGTTTGGCAATTGGGAAAAAATTAAACGTTTTGAATTAACACCGGAAGTATGGTCTATTGAAGGGGGACATCTTACCCCTACTCTAAAATTAAAACGCAAAATTGTATTGGAAAAATACAAAATCTTGTATCAAAAGATTTATGGGTAGAATGTATTGTAATTCTATAATAACCATCTAAACTAGGTTCTATAAATGTGTGAATTATAAAACAATTACCTTTAATACTATAACACATCAGGAACTTATTCCTTTCATATTTGTATTTCATTGTCATATGAATACATACATATTTAACAGAAATTGTCGCTCCTAAAATACCTAAAAATGGAACCGTCATCATTACAGGCCATACCGATATAATTGGAGATGTCAATTACAATAAAACACTCTCACTCGCAAGAGCAAACGATGTAAAAAGCATCCTAGTCAAAAGCCTTGCAGCAGCTAAAAGAACAGATGTCACCTTCGAAATACATGGAGATGGAGAAGAAGAAAAGTTAGCTCCATTTGAAAACAAATTTCCAGAAGAACGGTTTTACAATAGAACTGTCGTAATCGATATTGTAAAATAGTTTTTAATCCGTCTTAAATAAGACGGATTTTTTTTGTCTTGGTTTAAATATTCATCACGAACATATTTTTACCTTTAAATCTGTTTAATAATTGAGCTGTTTTTTAAAATATCACTGTCCTTTTCTAGACCCTACTATTTTTAATCTAAAACACTATTTTACCCTTGTAATTGCCTGATAATTGCCTCTAGAGTGCTGAAAACCCCCTCTAGAGTGCTGAGAAAGTGCTGAGAAAGTGCTGAAAGAGCCCTTAATAAGTGCTTAGTTAGTGCTTGACAAATGCTTAGTTATACCTATTGATAAATTTCCTTTCTCAGCTCCTTTTAATCCAAATAAAGGGTTTTACCTCATAAATAGTAAATTTTTGAATATGTGAATTAATAAGTTAATCAAAATTTAACACAAATAGTATGCGTGCATAATATATTATTTATATCTTTGACTTAACAAGGACCACATGAAAGACAAAACAATAGACTATATACTACGAGCTACTTGGCAAGCTGTAGCCCGAATGTACAATGAAGAAGCATCCAAATTCGATGGCTCAATGGCTATCGGTTTTGCACTTTTAAGTATTGATAAAGACGATGGAACACCTTCTACCTATATCAGCAACCGAATGGGAATGGAACCTACATCACTCACTCGAACGTTGAAAACCCTAGAAGAAAAAGGACTTATCACCAAAAAGAAAAATCCTGATGACGGTCGAGGTGTACTTATATATCTAACAGAACTCGGAAAAGAAAAAAGAGAACTATCTCGAAATACAGTTATCCAATTCAACAATACGATCAAAGAACACATTAGTGAAGATAAATTACAGCACTTCATTGAAGTAGCTGAAACAATAAACGATTTAATAACAGAGAAGAAGGTTTTTTAAAAGGAGTTAAGAATAAAGAAAAGAGAATCAAGATTAAATAGAATAATAAAAGTGAGACATAATTATAAAAATTTAAAAATATGGCAATTAGGTATTGAAATAGCAAATGATATTTCAGATATATTAGTTGAGTTCCCAATGCATGAAAGATATGATTTAATAACTCAATTAAGTAGATGTTCTATATCAATCCCTAGTAATATAGCAGAGGGATCATCTAGAACTGATAAATCTTTTAGCCATTTCATCGATATTTCGCTTGGTTCTTCTTTTGAATTAACTACTCAACTTATTATTGCAAAACACAGAAAACACATAAATGAATTAACATATAATCAATTAGAAAGTAAAATAGAAGAATTTCAAAAAATGACAATGTCATTTCAAAATGGACTGCATTAAAGTCTATTTTCTTTTCTCTATTTTCTTTTCTCATTAATAAGAACAAAATGAAAAGAAATATCAAAAAAGTGGCCGTAGTGGGTTCTGGAATCATGGGTTCCGGAATTGCATGTCATTTTGCCAATATTGGCGTAGAAGTACTACTTTTAGACATAGCTCCTAATACACTTTCTGAAATGGAAGAAAAAAAAGGACTTACGCTAGAACATAAAGCAGTTCGCAATCGTATCGTAAATGATCATTTGGCTAATGCCCTAAAATCAAACCCATCTCCCATTTATAGTCAAAAGTTTGCCAATAGAATTGCTACAGGTAATACCACAGACGACATGGCCAAAATAAGTACTTGTGATTGGATTATTGAAGTGGTTGTTGAACGATTAGACATTAAAAAATTAGTGTTCGAACAAATAGACCAATTCCGTAAACCCGGTACACTAATAACTTCTAATACATCTGGAATCCCTATCAAATATATGAGTGAAGGTCGCAGTGCCGATTTCCAAGCTCATTTTTGTGGAACTCACTTTTTCAATCCCGCTCGATATCTGAAATTATTCGAAATCATTCCGGGCCCAAATACTACAACTGAAGTCTTAGACTTCTTAACCAACTATGGCTCACAATACCTAGGAAAAACGTCAGTGGTAGCAAAAGACACTCCTGCATTCATAGGTAACCGCATCGGAATCTTCGGAATTCAAAGTTTGTTTCATCTTGTAAAAGATATGGGATTAACTATAGAAGAGGTAGATAAATTAACAGGACCCGTAATTGGACGTCCAAAATCAGCTACATTCCGAACCGTAGATGTAGTTGGCTTAGACACACTAGTTCATGTAGCAAACGGCCTTTACGAAGGGTGTCCCAATGATGAAGCCCACGATTTATTCCAACTTCCTGATTTCATCACCAAAATGATGGAAAACAAATGGCTAGGAAGCAAAACAGGACAAGGATTCTATAAAAAAGAAGGCAAAGAAATACTGTCCTTAGATTTAAATACTTTAGAGTACAGAGCCGCTAAAAAAGCGTCTTTTGCTACTCTAGAATTAACCAAAACTATAGACAAACCTATCGACCGTTTTAAAGTGCTTGTCACTGGCAAAGACAAAGCAGGTGAATTCTACAGAAAGAACTTTACCGCAATGTTTGCCTACTGCTCCAATAGAGTTCCTGAAATCACAAATGAATTCTACAAAATTGATGAGGCGATGAAAGCCGGTTTTGGTTGGGAAAACGGCCCATTTGAAATTTGGGATGCTATAGGAGTAACTAAGGCCATCGAATTAATGAAATCAGAAGGCTATGAACCTGCAACTTGGGTAACCGAAATGATAGCATCTGGAAATTCTTCATTCTATTCTGTCAACAATGGAATGAAATACTACTACAACAGTAGCTCCAAATCACAAGAAAAAATACCAGGTCAAGACGCCTATATTATATTAGATAACATTAGAGACAGTCACAAAGTTTGGGGCAATTCTGATGCTACCGTTTTTGATTTGGGAGATGGAATCCTCAATTTAGAGTTCCATTCTAAAATGAATACCATTGGTGGTGGGGTTTTAACTGCTATCAATAAGGCAATCGATTTAGCCGAAAAAGAATACCGCGGTTTAGTTATCGGTAACCAAGGAGCTAATTTCTCAGTTGGCGCCAATATTGGTATGATTTTCATGATGGCTGTCGAACAAGAATACGACGAGTTAAACATGGCTATCAAAATGTTCCAAGATACTATGATGCGTGTTCGGTATTCAGCAATACCCGTAATTGTAGCCCCTCATGGCATGGCTTTAGGAGGTGGTTGTGAAATGACAATGCATGCAGATCGTGTCGTAGCTGCAGCTGAAACTTATATCGGATTGGTAGAATTTGGCGTGGGAGTTATTCCAGGCGGTGGGGGTTCTAAGGAAATGACCGTAAGAGCCTCCGACCTATTCCGCAAAAACGATGTGGAATTGAATGTACTACAAGAATATTTCTTGACAATCGGAATGGCAAAAGTAGCTACCTCAGCCTATGAAGCTTTCGATTTGGGTATCTTACAAAAAGGAAAAGATATTGTAGTGGTTAATAAAGACCGCCAAATTGCTGTGGCCAAACAAGTAGCTCTTCAAATGGCAGACC
>JAHEHJ010000108.1 GCA_024644655.1 Flavobacterium sp. | reverse complement strand
AAGTCCTAATAAAACTTGCCCGAGAACTGGTTATCAAAGTAAAAGAAAGCGCAACCATCGACTGGACAGTAAAAGAATCTGTCAAGCAAGGAATGAAAGTAGCAGTGAAGCGTCTCCTTCGTGTTTATGGATATCCACCCGATCTCCAAAAATTAGCAGCAGACACAGTATTAAGCCAAGCAGAAATGTTGGCTGAGTTTTGGACGTAGAATAAAACAAGGAAATGGATTTAAATGCTGATGGTGAAGAATCAAACAAGTTGACAAACTTAACAAAAGAACTTGACCACAAACCCGATTATATTATATTGATACGAAACTGGACCATTTCGTGATATTTTTTAATATTATATAATTCGTCAACATATATCTATTTACTCAAATTCTTTATCGTAAAAAATCTAAATATGTCACGAAAAAACAGATTTAATCCTTTTCAAAAAATAGCGCGCAACCTTTGCTATTCATTTAGTTGTATGTTTCTTTAATGTTTTCACCCAATCACACAAAAATTTATAGTTGGAGGTTTATAATTGGTACGTTAGCCTTATTAGCCTTTTGTTTGTTTATGTTATCATTATCATATTAAATCGCTGCCTAAATCAACGATTACATGTTAACTTTCTCCACAATCCTAGATAGTCAGCTTTGTTTTGAAATTCGCATGAATTTGAGATGTTTTTAACTTGAATTGATGGTTTATTTCAAAAGATTTTAATATTTTGATAAAAATCATTTTATAATTATTCCATAGTTAATAAATCAAACAACATATTATGAATACAAAAACTTTTTCCGGTACATGGCAAGTACCAAGTAAAGCAGAAAATGAAACAAGGTCATTTTCAGGGGTACTTAGTATTACCGAGAACGGAATAATTACATTGGTTTTTACTGTTGATGATTCTGAAAAAGAAAAAGTCGTACCTGGCTTATTGAAAAGTTTGTATCAAATTAACAACCAAATTCCGATTCCTTTGATTACTGGAATTGCGAAGGATTTAGAAACATATAGTGATCAAGTTTTTAGTTTGTTTAACCTAGAAATTAAAGACTATACATCAAGTAATTTAATGCATATATCTTTGGAAGCTCAATATTGCTTTAAGAGTTTAAAGGTTAATACAATAGAGAACTTAAAATTTCAATTATCGATGATGAAATTTGAAGGAATGGATACATGGTTTGATATAAATGGATTCGAAATTAAAAGTAATAGTAAAACAAATCAACTTCAAACTACTGTTAAATTCACTCAGCCTGAGCCAATTGATATATTTATTTCAGAAAAAGAAAAAGCATATATTTATTTTCGTGCTTCTTCACCAATTTTAGCAAATACAAATAAAATAACAATAAATCAATCTGTTTTTCTTAATTGGGAAAATGATGAACCAAAATCATTAATTGAAATAATAAATTTTTCTGATCGTCTACAAAATTTCTTTTCGTTTATTTCTTATTATCCAGCTCGTAGATTAAAGCACCAAATTAGTCTTTTAAAAGGAAAATATGATCCAGAAAAACCGAAAGGTTTTTTGAATTTAGATTTTTATTATAAAGACAGGGCAAGTCATTTCAAGGATCATTCTAAAAAAGATGATTTCTTATTTACTTATTCTAAGTTTGGTGATCAATCGAAAGAGATTCTGGCCAACTGGTTTATTATTTACGAAAAATACTCGATTGCTTTAGATCAGTATTTCGATATGAAATATAACAATAATTTGCATGTTAATTCAAAACTCATAACCATGACATCAATTCTTGAAATTATGTACGTCAAAATATATAATAAAGACCCTAGAGATCTTAGTTTGAAACTAAATGAATTGATTAAAACGAAAAAAGAAATTTTTTGTTATTTGCCTATTTCAAAAAATAATTTGGTTGAACAAATTGTAGCAGTTAGAAAATACTTTGTTCATGGAAAAGAATCAATTCATTTTATAAAAGTTAACACGTCTGATAGATCAATGCTATGGTTATCATTTCAACTTGAAAATATAATTAAAATATACATTCTATCTGAACTTGGGATTTCTGATGATGATATAATCAAAATTATTAATTATCAACCTTGGAAGTGGGGCGAGCAATAGCAATGTTTATATGATATTAGAAAAGTTGTATTGGAATCTTCCAATTTGAAAAAATCAAATTGAAAGTTTAATTGGAAATCAGTGTTTATTTTCATGAAAATTATTCTTATTCAATAATTCCCTTTTCCCTCAATCACATGCCTTACGCCACCTCGTGGGTTTTCCATATCACCCTTGTATCTCGGTATTACATGACAATGAAAGTGAAAAACTGTTTGTCCAGCATCTTCACCACAATTCATTCCAATATTGTATCCATTAGGTTGATAATCAATTTCAATTAGCTCTTTAGCTTTGAATATTGCTTGATCTAGGTGCTTTCTTTCTAATTCAGAAAGTTCAAAATAATCACGTTTCCATTCCTTAGAAATAATCAAGGTATGTCCTGGTGAAACAGGATAGATGTCTTTGATTAAGAAGAAAAAATCATCTTCAAATAGAATACGATCTTTCGATATGTTTAAAAAATTTTCCATTAAAAATTGCCAATATATTCCTCACTTGGTTTCCATGTTTGTATAGAAGCGTCATAAGCCAATTGATATTGCTTTTGCAAAAAACGAATGCGTTCTTGTTTTGTTTTCCCAGTTTGATTAATGATTGTTTCGGCCAAGGGATGCTTACTTTCTATATAAAATTCATTACGGTTGTGTAGTCGGTCCAAGAATCGTTTTTCAGGAACTTTAGCACTTTTCTCTCTGTTTATAGAAGAATCAGCTAAAACCAAATTCCACACACCATTAATATTAACTCCATTTTTAGCATGTGCTTCTTTATTCAAGTGGGGTAGGAAGTGGTCCACATCACACAAATCAGTACATCCTTTAACAACTGAAATATCTTTAAAACTGTAAAAACATTTTCCTTTTTGGTACCCATTCAATGAATCTCGAACAGATGTAATATCAATACGTCGCATAAAATCATTTTCCAAAAAGAAAAGTGATTTATCTTCATCGTATTTCACTTCAAGTAAATTAGGATTGATATTCAAGTTCCAAGCAGTTTCAACCAAATTCCAACGAGCTTCCACCTCTTGATTAAAATTTTGGTATTGATACAATTCCTTTAATCTTAAAAGATCGTCAGTGATAACGATGTCCTTTTTGCCAGCTTTATAGTCCTTTTCATAAAATAAATTAGGTATTGTACCACCATTTACATTCTGAAAGGCATCGACAACATTCACAAAACCTAGTTTTTCAGTAATTCCATATAATTGTTGTTTTGTCAGTTCTCCTTTTATGTGAGAGCGACAAGCATTTAAAAAAGTACTCGAAGAAGAACTACCTTGTTTGTCATTTTCTTTCAAATGGTTAACAATATTGTGAGTGAATGGTATCGCTAATTCAGCCAAAGAAATTCTTGTTTTTTCTTTCTCAACTAATTCCAATAAGGATTTTGCAAAAGCATACTTATAAGTGGCAGAATTTTTTCCAAACAAAATAATCGCTCTCCATTGAGATTCTAAAGAAGGATCGTTAAATTGAAAGCTACTATTCATAACTATACAATATTACAAAATTAATTTTAGTTGGCTGCTTTAACGGTCTTCGGCTTTTACACGGTAACCGCCTACGCCCTAGCAGGTCAAAACTCATTGGTTACATTGCATTTCACCAATCCGTTTTTCCAAGAATCAAATACTAAATTGTTTTAGAGTTAACAAGAATAGCAGCTTTTAATATTTTTCTTTCTTTAGTAATTCAAAACAAGGCTGCTATACTTGATGAGGTTTATAGTTCTATTAATGATTTTTTTAAAATTCCTTTTTCTTTATTAGATTTCTCTTTTAATTCTAATTATTTAAGAAAAGGAAAAGCGGTCTTCCTCCTCATCTTCACAGCTTCAGCTTTTTTGTTTGCAAGGGTATACAAAGTTTCGCTTCGCTACACCCTTGCAAACACCGTTCTCTTAGCCAATCGTTCAGAATTCTCTCCTTGGCTGTTCACTAAAAAGACTTTGCCTGTTCATCTCTCGTCGTCAGGCGCTGCTCTCTGCCACCCCAAACCCCATATAATGTGCTTCCTGAAGCTCGTCCCTCACTCACGTCCGCGCTCTCATTCGCGCCCTCATTTCGCTTTCATTCCTGCTGTCATTTCAGCTCTCATTCTCATGCTCATTCCCGCTCTTTCGCGCACTTCTCTCGCTTCATTCCATTGCACTTCATTTCGCTCGTTCCGTTTGCTTCACAAACTCCAGTTGCCCCTCCGTAGGGCTACGGGGCTGCCTTTCATTTGTTCGCCTAAGCCTTCCTCCGTCGGCTTTGCTGAAGGCTCTTTTTCCTTTATCTCGATTTTCAAGTAATGTCATTGATTTTAACATAGGAAACTGGTATCCCGACTTTGGACTTTGGACGAATAAAGCTTCCTTGATTTTGCACATTCCCCATTTTCCAAAAAGGTCATGTCAGTGAAATAGAAAATTTTACATTTTCGTGATTGAACTGATTCCGATCGTAATGTCTCGCACTGAGCCTGTCGAATGTGAATGAAGTATCGGAATAATGCTTTCTGGTTTTTCGTTCAACATTCCCCTTTAATAAAAAAGGTCATGTATCACGTAAATCCAGCAGTTATCAAATCTATTCTTTCTCGTCTTCCAAAAGATCAGTTCATTTTGCAAGCACGTTTCATCCGTCGTCAAATACCCAAAGCTGTTCCAGGCTCCAATCGTCAGGCTATGTTCATCAACCTGTATCAGTGGTGTCGTGTGTTTTACCTGCAGCGTTTCGTCAAGTAAACGTGAAATAAAAAAAACAAAACAAAGTTAGAGGCTTGTCTTTCGTTCCTGCAAGTTCAAGCCCTCCGGGTTTCGCTTAAAATTTTTCCTG
>JAHEHJ010000024.1 GCA_024644655.1 Flavobacterium sp. | reverse complement strand
GCATAGCAGTTAAAAGCTCTTTATCCTGAATGTACCTGAGCGCACCTGTACTTTTCATTTGCTCAAATATTGTTTTTTTATTCATGAATCGGTACATCCACAAATCAAGCGATTCAGATAGCTCTTTTAAGTCAATTGGTTTATTGCCATATCCATGAATAAACGTCATTGACTCATAATAAATTGAAATACGTTTATTATTACTAATTAACGAGTCAAGTTGCTTTTGATTTTCTTTTACATCTAGTATAAAAGCATGCATGAGCTCTTCAGAACGTTCATTTTCGATATGTTTTTCTCTAATGTTTTCAGCGATAAAGCCCATGCTTACTGCTAAAAAAAGCATTAGAAATTCGGTAATGTATTCTTTCCATTTTTTTGGACTATGCGAGTGGTGATGTACTTCCATATTATTTTCTTTGTTTAATATATTGCAACATTTTCTTCTTTCTTTTCATCAAGCTTGTATTCTTTTTTTAATAGTGAAAGCAATTCTACAGCTCTTTTGTAATGCCTATCCACACTGGGTAGTAGCACCATTTTCATAGAATTATTGATATGGTTTAATCTATTTGTAAATTCTGTTAAGACAAAGGTATCCGTTGTCATTAGCTGTGCGTTATCTGCTACAACACCTTTTGAAACATCGGTATAATATTTTTGATTAAATATAGAATATGATTTTTCTCTTGCCTTAAATTTTAAATCATCAACAAAAGTGTTATACTCTTTTAAATTATCTGATTTAACCCAATATTCAGATATTTTATTACTAAGTTCTTGATTTTCTACCAAGCGCATACCGCCTGCATTTTTTAATTGAGCCGAGGTACGTTCACTTAAGTTATATCGTAGAGTGCCAGCAGTTTTCAGATTTAATCTGTACAAAAGCTTGATGGTATTTGGATTCCAGATATTTTGAACGAGGAGTGTATTTGTAGTGTCTAATTTAGCAGTCTGAATGGTGTCATACCTTACAATATTGTTTAAAATAGTTGTGTCTTTTCTTAAATCTTCATAAAGACTTTGCATGTACTGTTTTTCACGATTGGCTTCAACCAAGTGTTCGCGCTGATTTTCAGCAAAAAAACCTAGGGTAACAGCAGCAAATAACATAATAAATTCTGTAACGTATTCTTTCCACTTTTTGGGATGATGTGAATGGTGATGTACTTCCATGATTCTTTATTTTGAATGAAAATAAGGCAATGTTTTCATTTAAAAAATCAATTTTTGACATGATATATATGTACATAAAAAAGCAGCTACAATGGTTCGTTTGTAGCTGCTTTTATTCGTTTTTACCTTATTAATTCCAACCTCCGCCTAGAGCGCGGTAGATATTAACTTTAGCTTGTAATTGCTTTAATTTAGTTTCAATCAATTCAATTCTAGAATCTAGTGCTTCCCGTTGTGTGAGTAACACTTCGATATAGTCTGCTTTACTAGAAATAAATAGTTTGTTAGAAATATCTACAGACTGATTGAGTATTTCAACTTCTTTAGCCTTTGTTTCATAACTATTTTTATAATTGTTTATGAATGACAATTGATTGGCTACTTCTATAAAAGCACTTAAGATGGTACGTTCATATTCATACGCCGAAATAATTTGTCTTTCATTTGCATTACTATAAGCAGCAATGATTCCATTTTTATTGATAAGTGGCCCCACTGCATCACCCGCTAAATTATATAACAAGGATTCTGGTCTAAATATGAATCCTGGATTGAAAGAAGTAAATCCGGTACTAGCCGTTAAACTAAATGATGGATAAAAATTAGCTCTTGCAACCTGAATATCTAACTTTGATGCTGCCAACGTTAATTCGGCTTGTCTAATATCCGGGCGGTTTAATAACAATTGTGTAGGAATACCACTTTGAACTATTTCAACTGGAATCTCATTTAGTGCAATATTTGTTCTTGCTACATGCTGCGTAAATTTGCCAGTCAGAAAATTTATTTTATTTTCTGTTTCTACTATTTGCTGCTGTATATCATACTGCAAATTTTGCGTGTGTAATAATTGCGCATCAAAGCGGTTAACAGCTAGTTGAGAAACTTTAGCAGCTTCTTTTTCAAGCTTTACCATCTTTAATGCATTTTTTTGCAATTCAATATTTTGTTGCACGATAGACATCATATTGTCAAGCGCTAATAGTTCATAATAGGAGCTTGAAATTTCTGCAATGATATTGGTTACCATAAAATTTCTACCCTCTATGGTAGCTAGGTATTTGATGGCAGCAGATTTTTTTGCAGTTCTGAGTTTTTTCCACACGTCCAGTTCCCAAGAAGCATAAATGCCTCCTCTAAAATCACCAATATACTTTGGGCCCTTATCTGGATTGAGTTTTAGGTCTTCTTCTGAAAGGCCATCCCATGTGTATCTACCTGTTTTATCAAGTCCTGCAACACCAGCAAGGTTTACAAAAGGTAAATATTCTCCTTTACGAGCTTGAATTTCATTTTTGTCAATTTCAATTTCACGCAGTGCAATATTTAATTCCTGATTGTTTTTTAGTGCAGAATCAATTAAGGCAGTTAAATATGGATCCGTAAAATACTGACGCCATTTGATGGATGCAATATTGGTTGAATCTTGTGCAGCATTATAATATGCAGGTATTGTTTTGTTTTCTTGTTTACTAACAAGTACCGGTATTTTACAAGCAGTAAAACAGATGACAGCCAATAAGATGATTATTTTATTGTTCATTATTTTGCCTCCTTATTCTTTTGATGATATTTTTAATTTGTTTAGTCAGGGCAGATTCTTCCTTACTTTCAATATAATGTTCTGTCAATGGATTTAAATCTTCATTTTTAATGAGCGATCTGCCATCTTGAATTTTCGCAAAAATGTAATATAATCCTGGAATAACGATGACTCCAAAAACAGTTCCAAAAAGCATCCCTCCAAGCGCAGATGCACCAATGGTATGATTACCAACTGCACCTGGCCCTTTAGCCAATACGAGTGGTATCAAACCTGCAATAAATGCAAATGAAGTCATTAGGATTGGACGAAACCTTTCTCTTGCACCAGCAACAGCTGCTTCAAAAACGGTTGCGCCCTGATTCTTTTTTTGAACTGCATATTCGACAATTAGTACCGCATTTTTTCCTAGCAATCCTACGAGCATAATGAGTCCTATTTGTGCATAAACGTCATTGGACAAATTCATTGACTTTAATAAAGCAAATGATCCAAAAATACCAGGTAGTATAGAAAGTAAAACGGCAAGTGGTAAAATAAAGCTCTCGTATTGTGCTGATAAAATCAGGTATACAAAGAAAATTACAACCAAAAATATGTACAATGCTTCGTTTCCTCTTCTTGATTCATCATAAGAGATTCCTTCCCATGCAATATCATAGCCTCTCGGTAAAGAGGTTTTAGCTACTTCTTTAATGGCTTCAATGGCGTCGCCAGAAGAATAACCTTTTGCTGGAACACCATTAATTAAGGATGATATGTATAAGTTATATCTAGAAATTTCATTTGGCCCTTGTGTTTTTTTGATACTCATAAATGCAGAGTAGGGAACCATTTCACCTTTGTCATTTTTAATAAACATACTTAAAATGTCAGAAGGTTGTTTTCTAAATTCTGGAGCAGCTTGCGTATATACTTTATAGTAATTATTAAAGCGAATAAACCCTTGCTCATAGGTACTACCTACCATGATGTTTAAGTTTTCCATGGCTTCACCAATTGACACCCCTTTTTGCATGGCCAATTTATTGTCAATTAAAATTTCGTACTGAGGATATTTAGCAGAATAAAATGCAAACAATCCGCTAAGCTCTTTTCGTTTTTTTAATGCCTCAATAAATTCAGTATTTACTTTATCAAACACTTGGTAATCAACATCACTTCCTTTGTCTAACAATCGCAAAGAAAAACCATCTGACGTACCATAACCAGGCACAGCAGGCGGTTCAAAGTATTCGATATTTGCTGGAAGGTCTTTTGCTTTTTCTTCTAGCTCTTTAATAATTTCCTTTACATTTTGTTTTCTTTCAGACCAGTCCTTTAAGTTAATTAAACAAGTTCCCGCATTGGAGCCACGACCTTCCGTTAAAATTTCATAACCTGCTAGCGACGTCACAGATGAAACACCTTCTACTTCTTTTGCTATTGCTTGCAGTTTATTAGATATTTGGTTGGTTCGCTCTAATGTGGTACCTGGAGGTGTTTGAATGATGGCATAAATTTGTCCTTGATCTTCATTTGGAATAAATCCTGCTGGTAGTATTTTGTTGACACCCACAATACCAAATCCGAAAATCACTAATACCGTAAATGTTATAGTTCTTCTATTAACAATTAGGCGTAGAAATTTTTCGTATTTTCCTGTCGCTCTATCAAAAGTTTTATTGAACCAGTTTAAGAATAAATTAATAGGTGTTTTTTTCTTGGCTTCACCATGCGTATTTTTAAGAAAAATTGCACACAATACTGGTGTAAGTGTTAAAGCCACAAAGCCAGATATTACAATAGAGCTTGCCATGGTAAGCGAGAACTGGCGATACAATACACCCACAGGGCCACTCATAAAGCTAACCGGAATAAATACGGAAGCCATTACTAAAGTGATCGCAATAATGGCGCCGCTAATTTCTTTCACTACTTTTTGAACTGCTTTATACGCCGAAACATTGTCCTCTGCCATTTTTACGTGCACGGCTTCTACCACTACAATGGCGTCGTCTACTACTACACCAATGGCGAGCACGAGTGCAAATAATGTAATAAGGTTGATGCTTATACCAAATGCATTCATAAAAATAAATGCACCTACGAGTGATACAGGTACCGCCAAAATAGGAATAATAGTGGAGCGCCAGTCTCCCAAAAATATAAATACCACAAAAGCAACGAGTAAAAAGGCTTCTACCAATGTGTGTAATACTTTTTCGATAGAAGCGTCTACAAACTTAGAAACGTCATAATTGATTTCATAATCAATTCCTGGAGGAAAATCTTTTTTAAGTTCCTTAAGTTTTTCTTTTACATTTTCAATTACTACACTCGCATTACTACCTGGATTTTGTTTTAACACAAGCGATGCAGAAGGGTGTCCGTCTTTGTTGGAATAAATATCTACAAACTCTGAACCCACTTCAATTTTTGCTATGTCTTTTAGTTTTAGAAGCTCGCCATCTGCATTTGCTCTTATCACAATATCCTCATATTGCTCTGGTTTATTGTACCAACCCTTATAAGTAAATACATACTCTTGAGACTGTGCAGCTTTACCAGAACTTAAACCAACACGACCGGGCCTCGCTAATACGCTTTGCTCATCTATAGATTTTAGAACATCCTGTGCAGAAATATTATAAGCCCGCATACGTTCAGGATTCAACCAAACGCGAATTGCAAAGGCCCTACTTCCAATAGCTTGTGCAAATCCCATACCACTAATACGTTGTAGCTCAGGGAGGATAAATGTATTAGCGTAGTTAAATAAAAACTTTTCATCAGCACTATTGTCCTTACTATATAAGTTAAGGTACATAAGCATACTAGGTTGTAGCGGAGCAATGATTACACCCTCACGTTGAACAAGCGGGGGCAGGTTGGTCATTACCTGATCTACTCTAGATTTAACCCTCACAGCTGCTAATGTTGGATCTGTACCGGGTTCAAATACGATATCAATACTTGCTTCACTTGCACTGGTTGCATCAGAAAGCATATACTGCATACCTTGTACACCATTAATTTCACGCTCTAAAATGGTGAGCGTTGATTTTACCAATACATCTGCGTTAGAACCTGGGAATTCAATAAAGACAGTTACCCTAGGAGGCGCGATTTCTGGAAATTGTGCAATCGGTGATTTGGTGATTGCTAAGACACCCATAAAAACAATTGCTAAAGATAAAGCAATGGCAAGTACAGGCCTTTTTATAAAATTTTTAAACATGGTTGCTTGATTTTCTTGCCATTATTCGGCGTGAATGTTTTTGATTCCTGCCAATTCTTTTTCGAGTGGAACGAAATTGTACTTAATTTTTTCGTTATTTTTTACTTTACCTAAACCTTCTAACAATATTTTGTCAGTTGCATTTAATCCTGATCCAACAATATATAAATGTGGAATTTCTTGATCAATTGTAATTTGTTTAGAAGTAATCACACCCTTTTCATCAACAATATATACGTACTTTTTATCTAACACATCAAAGGTTGATTTTTGAGGGATGATGATTGCATTTTTTAATTTTACTGGCATTAAAATATTACCAGTTTCTCCATGACGAAGAATCCCTTTTGGATTTTGAAAAGCTGCTCTAAAAGCAATGTTTCCCGTTTCATTATTAAAATCTGCTTCAACAGTTTCTACGTAACCAACTCCAGGAAATACTTCTTTATTTGCCATTTGTAGTTGTACTTTTTGTTTTTCTTTAGATTTTACCTTTTGGATATAATCTAAATATTCTGCTTCTGCCACATTAAAATAGACCCACATTTTACTATTATCAGAAAGATTTGTAAGTAACTCACCTTCGTCAACTAAACTTCCAAGACGAGTATAAAATTTATCCATGATGCCATCAAATGGAGCACGAATATCAGTAAAACCAAGATGCGTTTGAGCTAGTTGTAATTCTGCCTTAGCCTTATCTAGCTTGGCTTTTGCCATAGCTAATTCACTTGCAGAAACAACATTATTGTCTGCTAATCCTTTTGTATTTTTATATTCTATTTCAGCAAAGTTGAGTTCCGCTTTTGCTTTGCCTACTTCAGCTTCATAAAGAGCAGGCATTAGTTTAAACATCAGTTGTCCTTTTTTTACATACTGCCCTTCGTCGACAAATATTTTTTGTAGATACCCTTTTTCTTGTGATCTAAGTTCGATATGGTTAGCAGAATGTATTTGCGCTACATATTCTTTATAGATGGTTGTATCCGTTTGAATTGGGCTTGTTACTGTAAAAGTTGCTTCTTTTTCTTTTTCTACTTCAGGTTCTGAACAAGATGCAAAAAGCATGATAGTGGCCAAATAGGCTGTGGTTAAAAGTCGGTTCATTAAATTTATTTTGACTGAGTTATAAATACAAGAGTGAAAACATACAGACAAAGAATTGCCTGTAAGCTGCTACGCAAAAATGAAGCGTAAGATTACAATAATGTTAAGCTAAATGGCTCTTCCAGCAGTGGTAGAGAATAAAGAATGGTAAATCAACTTTATGTTGATAGGTGGATGCTAATTTTAAATAAAGCGTATTGATTGCATCAGCAAAATGAATTGCTTTGAAATTTTGATTGGAGGAAATGTATCCATTGCAAACATCTTGGTCGTTGTGTATATCGTCTTCGTCTTCCGACTCGGCTTCTACGCAAAGATGTAATTGTGAACTATGGTCTTGCGTAGTACTCTTTTCAAAATAATTATTTTGAGTGACCCCGTATGGATGGTTTGTAAATACACCCGTTTTTAGTTCGGTAGCAAATGAAAGATGCTGAAAAAGAAAGGCAACACAGAGAAGAACAATAAAACGAAAATTGATCAATTTTTTACCTTGCATGATTACTACGATACCCTTTTTGTGCATTGATGTACGAAAATATGCCAAAACGATTATTTTCCCTAATCGTTTGCAATAACTTAACGTTTTATATAATAAGCATATTGCACTACATAAAAAGTATCAATGCTTTTGGTTGCATAAATCCTATAATGTATTGATAATCAATGTTATGTGTGATTTGGTCTTATTTTATCATGTGGTTACTTCTATTTTAATGTATTTCAGTTTTCCATGATTCCTTAATAGTTATATTCACAAAACAATAAAATAAATATAACACATGTGGCAAGAACAAAACAATCAACTCAAACGCAGTTTTAAGTTCACGAATTTTATAGAAGCTTTTGCGTTTATGACCAAAGTAGCTTTTGCCGCGGAAAAGCTCAACCATCATCCCAATTGGAGTAATGTTTACAATCAAGTAGACATCATACTTTCCACGCATGATGCTGGTAATACGGTTACCGAAAAAGACTGGCAACTTGCCAAAAAAATTGATGAAATTTATGGCAACTAAAATACTTTTTATGCCCTTCTCTAAATTAATCCTTAGCTATATACTCACGTTTGTTGTCTTTTTTATAATCGATATGACCTGGTTAGGATTCATTGCGAAGGATCTTTACCGCAAACATCTTGGAGGATTTTTATCGGATCAAGTTAACTGGACGGCTGCCTTTATTTTTTACTTCCTTTTTATAGTCGGTATTTTTATTTTCTCGGTAATGCCGGCTGTAGAAAAAAATTCATTGACATCCGCAATTACACTTGGTGCACTATTTGGCTTTTTTACCTATGCTACCTATGATTTAACCAATTTGGCAACTTTAAAAGGATGGCCATTAAATATTGTATTTATTGATATAATTTGGGGCACTGTTTTAACGGCTCTAGTGAGCACAGCTGGCTTTTATATTGTAAAATATTTTCAATAAAATGTTAGCTGTCATTTTTCAAATAGGGTTCTTTATTTGGTGCTATGTGAGTGCATGGTTTATTATTTCCTTGATGATTAAAAGAAACGATGTTGCTGATATTGCTTGGGGACTAGGTTTTGTAGCCATTGTAATATTTCTTTTTGTCACCCAAACACATACATTACAATCTGGTGTTGTTTATATTCTTACTGTTATTTGGGGTATACGTTTGGCTATTCATGTTGGATTAAGAAGCAAGGGTAAACCCGAAGATTTCAGGTATAAAAAATGGAGAGAAGACTGGGGTAAAACTTTTGTACTAAGGTCATATTTGCAAGTGTACCTATTGCAAGGATTTTTTATGTGGATCATTAGTGTGCCAATAATAGTAGTATCAATGGCAAAAAATCAAGCAACAACTCCATTTTTATTATTTGGATCTATTGTATGGTTGATTGGTTTTGCATTTGAATCGATTGGCGATTATCAATTGATGTTATTTATAAAGCAGAAGCAAAGCAAATCTGATATTATGCAAATAGGTTTGTGGAAATATACCCGTCATCCAAATTATTTTGGTGAAGTTTTAGTGTGGTGGGGAATCTTTATAATTGTTTTGCCATTACAATATGGAATCTGGGCTATCATTAGTCCAATCACTATAAGCTATTTACTACTTTATGTTTCTGGAATTCCCATGCTAGAAGCAAAGTACAAGGATAATGTAGCATTTGAGGAATATAAAAAAAGAACGAGTGCTTTTTTTCCAATGCTTCCTAAAAGCTAATTTTTTGCGGGAAATCGTTACTGACAATCTCTTATAACTTGTTAGATTTAGACGTTAAAAGGGTTATTTATCATTATAACCCTTCATATTTTAAATTTTTAATGTTTCACTTTAGTGCAACATTAAATCATATCTTTGTAATGTACCAGAAAATAAGAACAATTGTTTTTTACAAAGAATACTTTCAAGATTTCTTTTCTGAACAAAAAGATAAGGTTAAGGATAAAATTATCTGGACACTTACTTTGATTGAAGAAATTGAAAGGGTTTCAGGACATTATCTCAAGCATATAGAAGGTACAGATGGATTATATGAAATTAGAATTCAATTAGGTACAGATATTTTTAGAATATTCTGCTTTTTTGATT
Source organism: Flavobacterium sp. (assembly GCA_024644655.1). GTDB lineage: Bacteria > Bacteroidota > Bacteroidia > Flavobacteriales > Flavobacteriaceae > Flavobacterium. The sequence goes on along the minus strand of JAHEHJ010000024.1, from coordinate 14,268 downwards.
CAGGAAAATTAATAATCATAATAAGCGGGTTTCAAAAGAAAACACAAAAAACGCCAATTCGAGAAATTGAAAAGGCGTTAAAAATTAAACAAGATTATGAAAGCGACAAATAACACTTTCACTTTGGAACAATTTAAGGAAAAGAACTATGGTGCAAAAGGAATTGCTAAGCGTGAAAAATTAGAATCAGGATATCAAAATTTTAAATTGGGCGCTTTACTTCAAGAAGCTAGGTTAGGTGCAGGATTAACGCAAGCAGAATTAGCTGAGAAAGTGGGTACAACAAAATCTTATATTTCTAAATTAGAAAATGATATTAAGGAGGTTAGACTTTCTAATCTTCAAAAAATTGTTGAATTGGGATTGGGTGGCAAATTAGAGCTTACTATCAGGCTATAGAAGTAAGATAAAATTTTTGCGGGAAATCGGTGATGACATTCTCTTACAACTAGGTAGATTTAGAATGGATTATTAATTTATTTCTAAAATCAAGTATATATGAGAAAAGTCACAACTATTTATGGGTTCATCCTTTCTGCATTAACAACACTTGTTTTTTTCTCAATTGTTATTACTGGATGCAATAAAGGATATCAAAATAATAGGAATCACAACCAAATTATTGAAGAATATAAATTAGCACTATTCAAAGACAACGATTTTATTGATAACTACAGGTTAGATAGAGTTATAACAAATTTAAATAAAAATATAAATCTTGTTATTGATGAAAACAAAACTAATGCGTTAGTAGAAATTTTAAAAGTATCCAAATCGAAAGAAGAATTAAGACAAGCATTTGCTTCATTTGGATATAGAAATCCTATTGAATTAGTTGCTCTCTTCGATTTAAAGGCATCTATATTAATTAAGGTACTACAAAAATTTCCATACTTATCAAAACTAAAAACAGAAGAGCTAAAAAAAATATTTTTATATTCATATGAAAGAGTTAACTTAATTACTATTACTGATGAACATAAACCAGGCTGTTCAAATAATTGTTGTGATGGATACGTTGACGGAATTTCTGACTGTGATTTAGATTTCGCAATTGTAAGTGGTCTTTCTATTTTGGGCGGAGCGGTAGCAACAGTTTTTGCAACTCCAATTGTTGGCGCTACTACTGTTTCTACCGGTATTGGCGGAGCTTATCTAATGCACGAAAAATGTTCTGCAACATCGGCAAGAGTTTATAGACAGTGTATGGGTTATTCAAAATAAATTACAATCACTAAAAATCAAGTACATGACTAACCCACTTAAGATTAAATTATTTGTTTTTACTTGCCTTATAATTATCGGTTTCTTTTTACCGCTAATAATTAAAACAGTACTTATTAAAAGAGTCTTTCAATTTATTATCCTTTCAATTACAAGTTTTTTAATGTTGAGTCTTATTCAGGAAAGGATAAGAAACAAACTAAGTATAAACTATATAGGGGTCATTCTTGTAACCCTATATGGTATTGGCTTGTTTTTATTGCTTCGAAAATGATGGCCTCGACTAATAATATGGCCCTGGAATCCCCTGATGATGTGGGTTAAACTATTTTTTATTCTTTAGTTTCTGGTATTCTTTTTCAATCAATGAATCATTATCTCTATAATATGCATCAATATATTCAAAAATAAAAGCAATTGAGAGACCTAGAGTAGGCCACTTAGGCCATGCATATATCATGTTTTTACCAAACTCAAAATTATTATTACTTAACCAAATTATCCATAAAAAAATTACAATAGTCAGGTAAATTAAACCATTACGTTTTGTATTTGCGCGTTTTTTTGCAATCTTCCAAAGTTGTTCATCTCTTTCTTCCATATATTAAATTTTATTTGTTTTTTAATTCTTCAATTTTTGCTTTCAATTGATCAAAAGAAAATCTGTCTGAATTATTTTTCCCAACGTATCTAAAAACTTCATCTCCTTTTTCATTTAAAAGAATCAATGCAGGATAATGCACCACCTGTCCGTGAAATTGATAACCATTAGGAACATTAAACTGCTCAGCTAACTTTGCATTTGCATCTTGATAAATAGGCAAAGTATTGCTTGATTTTAATTTATTTGCCCAAGTTTTAATTTCATCTTCGCTATCTGGTTTAATGAACACTTGAACAACATTATTGAGTGTGCTAGCTTTATCAAAGTATTCACTGGTGTGTCTTATGCAATATGGACATTCTGTTTTCAGTAAAAAATGAAGTGCGATGTACTTACCTTTTGATTTGCTAAGCGTAAAACTACTTTTATCGGTTACAGAAGTTATTGTAAAATCTTTTACATTTTGCGCTTGAGATTCAATGTTTATAAAACAAAAAAGTATAATTAAATTGAAAAGTTTCATCACACAATATTTTTAGATTTTTTAAAATATTTCAAAGTCAAAAAATTAATGAAATGTGAATTTATTACTTATATCTCAAATACACTCCTTCACCTCCCTTCGCCCCCAAATAAAAAGGGCCTCAGCAATTGAAATGCTGAAACCCTTGATCTTAAAACCGTGGGCCCACCAGGGCATGATCCTGGGACCCCCTGATTATGAGGGTTTCTGGTGGTATTTCTCATAATTCACCTGTTTTAACCCGATTTTGATGAAAATCTGGCCCGGAACCTGGCCGGGTTTTAGTACCTAAAAACGCCTTATTTTAAGTAACTTTATGGTCAATTCCGAATATGAATATTGCACCAGTTTTACATAAAGCACCACTTAAGTCATTGGATGAAAAAATGAATGATTTGAATTATTGGTTAGCGCAACCTTTGGTAAAAAGGGTTGAAGCGGTGACATTTTTAATATCACAAACTGTAGATCTTAATACTACCAGAATGGATAAAACGCATGTAGTAAGAAGAAAATTGAAAGCATGACATTAGCCCAAGATTTTGAAGACTTTGTTAAACTCCTTAATAAACACAACGTTGATTATATGGTTGTTGGTGGATATGCATTAGCATTTCATGGTAAGCCAAGACACACAGGTGATTTAGATATTTGGATTAATAGTTCAGAAACAAATGCTGATGCTGTTTTAGAAAACGCATACGAAAAAGTTTATAATTTCTATAAAGAAGCTAAAGATGGAAGATTGATTAATAAAATTGATGAATCCGAAGAAGTAATTTTTGATTTAGTTCAAATTATAGAACAAACTAAATCGTTTGTAAAAAGTGTAAGAATTTTCGTTATAACTAATGGCAGATGCTCAACACATACAATTCCCAAAGACAGAGAGGAAGATGGAGTTTATCTAGATTTTGAATTATGGGATATAGAAAGAGTATATCAACAGTATCAAATCAAAGCTGGTAAACAAAAAATCGAAATTGATTTTTTAACGAATTATAATTATAGACTTAAATGTCTTAAAATGGACGATGTTAGTGACAATGTTGATGAATATCTAGCAATTTTACCTGGTAAAATTTTGGCAAGTATTTATGATGAGTATAAACAAGGATTATTAGAAAAAAACGTCAGAACTTTTTTGCAATTTAGAGCAAAAGTAAATCAAGGTATTCGTGAAACGATTAGAAATGAAGCTGACATGTTTTTTGCATACAATAATGGTATTTCATCAACTGCAGAAAAGGTTACACTTTATACAGAAGATGGAGTTTTATATATAAAGAGTATTGATAATTGGCAGATTGTAAATGGAGGCCAAACTACAGCATCTATATACTCTACCTCTATGGAGAAAGATGCTGACCTTTCAAAAGTTTTTGTACAAATGAAATTGTCTGTTGTAAAAGATAAATCAAAATTCGAAGATCTTGTACCAAAAATATCGAAATTTGCAAATAGTCAAACAGCTATAAAAGCTTCTGATTTCTCTTCAAATTCTAAATTTCACGAAAAGATTCAAGATTTTTCTAGAAGGATGTGGATGCCTAATCTTACAGGAGGAAGAGCAACCCATAAATGGTTTTATGAGAGAACGAGGGGTCAATATTTAGATGAAAGATCAAAATATTATAAAAAAGATGACATAAAAAGATTTGATTTAGAATATCCAAAAAAATGGATGTTTTCAAAAATTGATTTGGCTAAATATGAGATGTCGTGGTTGCAAAAACCCCATGAAGTTTCAAAAGGCGGCGAAAAAAATTATAGTATTTACAAAGATGAAGTACTATCAAAAGAAGTAGATTATGACGAATCATTTTATAAAAAACTAGTTGCAAAAGGAATTTTATTTAAACATATTGATAAGTGTGTACAAAAGAAAAACCTTGGTGGATATAAAGCTAACATGACTGCATATATCCTTGCTTTGTTATCATATAAAACAAATCAAAAAATTGATTTAGATGAAATTTGGGAATTTCAATCAATTAAAGATGATCTAAATCAAATAATTGAAGATTTAATACCCTTCGTTTGGAAACATATTAATGACACTCCTTCTAACAAAAGAAATATTGGAGAATACTGTAAAATTGCTGAATGTTGGACTAAATTAAAAGATAAATCTAATACAGTAACGGATATTAATGATAACATTGTCAACTTTGTAGGAGTAACAAATTCAAAAATTGATTCAGAAATAGTTGAGTTAAATCCAGAAGAATTAAAGTTAATTGACGAAGCAGAAAAAGTAAATCCTGACACATGGTTTTCAATTGCAAAGTGGTCTAAAGAAGAAAATCACTTTACACCTTTCGATAGAAAATTAATATATAATATTGGCGTTGTTAGAAGTAGAAAAAAAGATTTATCAATTAAACAAGCAAAACAAGCAATTCGAATTTTAAACGAATCAATTGCAAAGGGATTTTCAGAATAATTTAAAATCAAATTTTAGTGCAACAAATACGGTCTATAAAATATTTGAACTATAAGAGTTTCAAAGAATTCACTATCGATTTGAATAATTTTAATATTCTGGTAGGGCAAAATAATGCGGGTAAGTCAACTATAATAGGTTCTTTAAAAATATTAGCAGAAGGCATTAGAAAAGCGAAATCTAAAAAGCCTATAAGTATTTTAACACCCGGAAATTTCAATGTATTTGGTTATGAAATTGATTTGAATCAAGTACCTGTTGGAACGGAAAATGTTTTTCATAATTATAACGATGAAGAGCCTGCGAGAATAGAATTTTTATTAAATGATAGTAGTATTTTTCATATTTTCTTCCCAAGGCTTGGGGTATGTCATATGTACTATGATTCAAATTTAGTAACAATTAAAACCGCAGCCGACTTTAAAAAATATATAAGTTTAGATATAGGATTTGTTCCTATATTAGGTCCAGTTGATCATAAAGAACGACTTTTTCAAGAAGCTGCAGCTCGTTCTGCGCTTTTATCTTATAATGCTTCAAGGAATTTTAGAAATATCTGGTATCATTACGGGGAAGATTTTGACATTTTTAAAGATTTAATTAAACGCACATGGCCTGGCATGGATATAGAACCTCCTGAAGTTAATACTTCGCCCGATGGGGTCTATCTTGATGTATTTTGTCCTGAAAATAGAATCCCTAGAGAAATATTTTGGGCTGGCTTTGGATTTCAAGTTTGGTGTCAAATGTTAACATACATAGTAAAGAATAAATATGCCTCTCTTTTTCTTATTGATGAGCCAGATATTTATCTTCATTCTGATTTACAAAGACAATTATTGGGAATTTTAAAAAACTTAGGCCCAGACATTATTATTGCCACTCATTCAACAGAAATAATAAGTGAAGCAGAAATTAATGACATAATCTTAGTCAATAAAAATAATAAAAAGGCCATAAGAATTAATGATCCAATTGAATTAAAACAGATTTATTCTGAATTAGGTTCTAATTTAAACCCAATTTTAACTCAAATTGCTAAAACAAAAAAAGTTCTATTCTTAGAAGGCAATGACTATACATTAATCTCTAAATTTGCAAGATTATTAAATTTCGATCAAGTTGCAAATAGAACAGGATTTTCCGTAGTTTCAATAGATAACTTATCAGAAGATAAGATAAATGTATATATAGATAGCCTTAAAAAGACAATCAATTCCGATATTACTTGTTCAGTAATTTATAGTATTGCACATAGATCAGAATCTGAAATTAACAATATTAAAATCAATTCAAAAGATAATTTTTATTTTGTTGATTTTATCACAATACCTGAAAAACAATTAAATCGTACTATAGAATATAAACTCCAAGTAGTACCAGATGAAATTATCAGAATTATCAATAAGATTGATGAATTTAGACTATACGATTGGGTATAAAATATAATATTTTGTCGTAAAACCTTTATATGTTTTTATATTATACATATACCTCATTTACGACAAACTTACATACATGAATTCCCGTTCCAGTATAACCTATCCTGAAATTCTGTATTACAAAATCCCAACTTCCAACCAAAATATGGTATTTGTGGAACTCTTTGGATATGGAGCTATTCGTGAATACCGACCTTATTTTTTCAAAGTTTAATTGACCTGTATTACAATTTCATGATATTTATTAATAAATAAGATTATGAAATTACAAGAGCTTGCAAAACCAACTAAAGCCAGAAAGATGATTTTGATTTTAAACGAAATTCAATTTCGAAAATTGGCACAAAATATTTTGAACGAACAGGTTAAGAAGACCATAAAGAACACCCATTTAATAAAAGTAAAATCAGATGTCAAGAAGTAAGAAAATGAACATGGTAGCAACAGACATAGCAATTTTTAGTTTTGTCAAAGATTCCCAAAAAAGAGACTTAAATTCAAAATCTTATAATTATGTTTTTGATATTTTTGAAAAACTAATGATAAGAGAAGGTGTTAAATCAGATAAAATTGGTTTTGGCGGGTATATAACAGATATGGCATTTTATCTTGCAGCATTAATTGAAGTATATAACATGGCAGATGTTCATATAGAGATGGATATTGATAACTATTCACCAATAGATTTTGACCCTGATTCAGTGCCAAACAAAATCTAAATTTGATCATGATCTGATTCCGCTGATCCAAATATGTTGACCGGCACGTATTTTTAATTTGCCAAACCAAATTGTGTTTTGATCATTTACACACACTAATCATCAATCCTTTAGGTGGAGTGGGTTTGTAGGCAAGACAAACGGGGCAATCATTTCCCTTAGGGTCATTGTTAATCTTAAAATAAAATTCATCTCCTTCCTTTATATTATTTGGAAATGTACAAACACTTTTAAGAGCAAAAACGTTTTCATATGTTTTTGAAGTGGAAGGATCGACCCAACTCTTTACAATTAAATACGTATCAATGTTTCCACTTATCACCTATATGGTTATCTTTCCACAGATTCCATTAATAACCATTTTCCCTTTTAAACATTCACTTGTGGAATCATACTTTGAACATCCCAAAGAAAAGATCTCAAGTGATAGTAATATAATTGTAATTATTTTCATCATTATAAAATTAATCATTCTATTAACGTATTTTTCAACACTTCTTTAACTCAATTCAAATAAACCCAAGGCACTACTTGTTTCGAAATTGGTATATCTAAGTGTTGTTGATACATTAGAATGACCCACCAAACGGGATACTTTTACCAGACTTAAATGGTCACCATTCTCAAACCCCTTTTTTATTGACCCTACAACCCAAGATTTTCGTAACATGTGACTACTTGGGTTACCAATATACTTTACCTTATATTCCTTCATAATATCTTTTAAAATCCTATTAAATGACTGAACTGATATTGGCTTGAGTCCATTTGTCTTTTGAGAGGATAAGATATAATTTGATGGTTCTGGGGCCTGCGCCTCATAGACAATATCCAATACCTCTTTTAATTTGGTTGACATGACAAGAATTCGTTCTTTATCTGTTTTTTTCTCAATTCTGATAAACCTTTCTCCCACCTGTACTCCAAGCAAATCTTCCCATTTTAGATTGAGATTGTCGATTACTCTCATGCCAAGTCTAACACCAATTGAAATCATTAATAAGGCCCGAGCCCTATCTTTTGTTTTATTAGTTTGAAAGTCTCTGAGTAATCTTGATTCAAGATTCATGACTGTGTCCCAGTCAAGAGAGTAAGTTGTTGTTTTAGTTCCTTTACGTTCCATTTTGAATAGTTTTAGTTGATAAAATATATCAGGGCTAAAATATTCAGTATGATCAAAACTGCCGCCAAAGTGAACATTATTTAGCGCAACTTTAGCGCTTCAAAATTATAGCGTTGATTTTCAACTAGATAGAAAAACGAAAATGTTCACTTATATCTAATAGTGAACGTTTAAGAAAGATTATTCAGAAATACTTCTTATTTCCAAAAGAAAATGAGATAAAAAAATTAATTAAGCTTCTGCTAATTTCAATCTTTCTCTAAAAGAATTTGCAATTACAGTTCTGATAAAAGGTGTTACATTAATGAATGTTGTTTTTGATTTTACTTCCTCCATTGAAAAAAATAAAGTAAGCTTAGCAAAACACTCATCTGCAAATGAATTTGATATAGTTTCGACTTCAGATAAGTCAAAAACTACCAAATCAGAAGTTTTAATAGCATCAATAATATCGCTACGAACTTCAGCTCCAAGTATTCTTGTGCCTAAATGAATGCCGATATTTTTAAATTGAATTACCATTGGTTTTGTTGTTTCAGAGTTTGAAATTACCATAGATCTTCATCAAAACCAAAACTTTGCGATAATAAATACTGATAATCGTCAGGTAATGAATGATTTTCAGGCATAATTAAATGATAATCAACGGGATTTTTTATATTAATTTTTAGATAAACTAATGTTCCTTGCCAATATGGCCCCTTATTAACAATCTTTGTTCCATTGATTATTTTTGAAAAATGGTTGCCTGAATATATCAGCATTTCACCTTTGTTATGCTTAATAAATTCAGAAGTTGCAAAAAGTCCGAAACCCATTCCTTCTGAATTTGTTATACCTTTTTCTGTGCACATTTCAATTGCACCACGTTCGTCTAAATTTTTATATTTAGAATTTGGGTGGCTAGTTAAAGATTTATGTACACCTACTCCAGTGTCACAAATTAAGATTCTAATTTCATCTGAACTTGGAAATAATTGAGAAGAGCACCATCCATCTCCATTTCCAAAATCAGGGAAAGCAGAGTGGTTTAATACATTGTCCATAATCTCATACATGCAATAATCTAATAATTGTTGTACTTCAATATTTACCTCAATATTTGAAATTAGTATTTTTCTGATATTATTAAAGACGTCTGAAATATTATTCTTATTATATGGCGTTATTTCTATAAACCTACCTTTACCTGATTTTCTATTAAATGTCTCTTCATATTCTAATCCAAGAAGTGAAAAAAAATTAATTCTACTTGCGTATTGAATCTTTTGATCAAGAGGATCGAAAACTACCTTGCCAGAAAATTTAAATCCTTGGTTTTTTAAAAAACTAACTGTAGAGACCAAAATTATTAACAAATCTGAATATAATAACCCGTGACTACTTCTTAAATTAATTTGAAATTTTATATCTTGTTTAGAAGTGGAAGTAAAAACAGGAGAAATATCTTTTATTAATTGTTCGTGAGTGCTATATTTTTCAAAATCTATAAGTAAATTAATTTCTTCCATGTTTCTAAGGATTCAAATATAAATTCAAGGTTAAAATATTATCAACAAGGTCTACATATTGCTAATATAATGATTAATATATTTATAGACTTATTAAAGTTACAGAAACTCAATTTCTCCAGGTAATCCCTTAGCAAATCTCTTTGCAGGGTTTAAACTATATACAGTTGTCTTTAAAATATAGTCTCCTGACTTCTTATCCTTCTTAGTATATGGAATAGTCATAGGGTATTCATCTTTCAAGAATAACCATGCTCTTAAACTCATCTTCATTACTAATTCATATGATTTCTCTTTCTCACCAAAACCAAACACATCTGGTTTAACATCTTCGTGTTTTGATTCGTTAGTCATACTTTGAGTCTTAACCTGTACATCAGTTATCCGTTCTAGATTGAAATACTTGATTCTGCCAGATGATATTTCATATGCAACAAGTGACGTATAGTTGTCAGTAAACTTAATCGGTTCAACTTTTCTATCACTTATTTGCTGACTATTTGCCGAGTAATATTTCTTAAGTACAATTATTTTTCTTTCTTGTATTCCTTTTGTAACCTTTTCAACCAAATTACTCAAATGAACTTTTAAAAGATTGTTTCCTGCTAGTGCTGCTTCATTGTTCAATGACAGTTTTTGAATTACACTATCTTTTAAAGGACTCTTCTTAGCAACAACTGATATTGACTCTTGAATCAATTTGATTTCTTCAGATGTAAACATCTTTTTAATGTCTAACACACCATTATCAATGTATATTTTATTATTAGAATCCTTTTCAACTTTAAAACCAACAGCTTTTAATAAATCAAGGTATCTGTAAACGGTTCGTTCAGTACTACCAATCAACTTTGCAATAGTCTTCATGGTCTTTGCAGGACTCGCTTGTAAAACTGATATTAATTGTAGTAATCTCAGTAGTTTATTCTGGTTGTGCATATGACTATAAAATTATGACAAGTAAAGTCAAAACATTATTAAATTTTAATATTTGACCCTAGTTGACGCAGTTTTATGCTTACTTCATTTATTCAAATTATTTCTACTGCCAACAAAGACGGATTTGCTTCGGGGGAGGGTGAAACAGTCTATGGCAGTTGAAATAAACTTCATTTCTGAATAAAAATTTAAGAATATACATAATGGAGTCCAGTTGCCATTCAAACGGGGGAGTATTCCAAAAATCCATAAGAGTAGGAATTATTAAAAAACTAAAGCAATGAAAAAAAATGTATTGAAATTTGGAGCCTTTTTAATGTTTGCACCATTATTTATTACAAGTTGTGCATCAATTTTTGGAAAGAGCTCTTACCCAGTATCTATTAACACTAATCCTAATGGTGCTAATATAAGCATCACTGATAAAAAAGGCAAAGAGGTTTATAAGGGACAAAGTCCAGCTACTGTTACGTTAAAGTCAGGAGCAGGCTTTTTCTCTAAAGCTGAGTATCAAGTTAAAATTTCAGCAAATGGATATGCTGAGCAGATAGTCCCTGTTATTTACAAATTAAATGGGTGGTATTTTGGAAATTTGTTGATTGGTGGTTTCTTAGGCATGTTAATTATAGATCCTGCTACAGGTGCTATGTGGAAATTAGATACTCCTCCAATTAGTGTTTCGTTAACTAAGCCAACAGCATCAATTGAACCTACTTTGCAAATTCTAGATATAAACACTGTAAATGCAGATGTGAAAGCAAGAATGGTTAGAATTAAATAATTGAAATCAAAAAAGAAAATAATTAATATTGAAACAGTCCTTAATTGGGTTGTTTCAATATTTTTTTATAGATTAGTTAAAACAGTCAACAATGTCAAAATATGGATTTTCCTTCTCTTGGAAAAGAGCATTTGGTATATCTTCTGCGAAACAACGTTTTGCTCGTCAAACTGGAATACCAACTACGCAATCAGGTTTGGAGAGGAAAGTAGGCAGAGGTATTATAAGTTTGATAATGAGCTTATTTACAGGGAAAAGATAAAATATAGCTCCTCTCATTTTATCCGATTTAGAATGGCGGTAATTCTGTATTTAAGAATACCTGTTTTTCTGTATCTAATTTATTTGGTACTAAACACCGTAAAATCTCACATTCAGAAATATCTAAAACCACATTATTATCAACTTTGAATTGCAAATGCAAATAACTACTATCATTATTCCCAATAAAAAAATATTGATATAAGTTGCAACTATTACAATTTGATTTAACTAATTGTAACTTAGTATTTCCTCGATTTTGTAACTCATCAAATGCCATCCCAAGAAGATAGTAGAATGTAGGATTCTCATTATTCATAATGAAGTCATAATCTAAATACTGACCAAGCATATATGAATTCATCTCTTCTAAAAAGTATATAATTGTTTCTAAATGAGATCTTTCATTAAGAATGTTATAATCATGATAAACTGTTTTATATAACTGATGAAATTTTGAAATGAACTCATATTTTACACCTTCAAAGTTTGAATTTGCAATTCCTGGAAGTCCTTTTGGTTGAATATTGATTTCATTGAATAACGACTTGTGTTCTAATAGCCATAAAGGCATATCAGAGAATATGTCATATTTATCTATTATTGATTGACATATAATATTTGCTTCTTCAAATTCGCCTTTAGTCTTTATCATTACATTCTTCTTTCTTTAGTTTACAATGACCAAGTTTCTGGCATTCTTCATCAAAACAAATACCGTTGTCATCAACTTTCGGGCCTTCAAAATATGTATCTGGATCAAATCCTTCAAAATCAGATTTCGGGATGTAATATCCCACATATTCTACGAACTCAATATTGAGTTTATTTGGTTGATTTTTCATAACACAAAATCTAAACTAATATTCTGCCCTTATTTCCAACATTAATATATCCATATAAATCCATTATATAATAACAATCAATTAATAATTCAAGATCGTTTGTTGCATTATGAGTTTTAATAGGTGGGGTTTCTTTAAAAAAATGAGAATAAACTTCAGATAGTTTCGCATATTTTCCTCCAAAAATTGAATTAAATTTCTTCATTAAACAAAATATTTGAGACCCATCTCTGAAATAGTTTTTCATTGGGTAAGTTCTATTTTTATTGAGCCTAATGAATTCGCTATCTAGTATTGGAATATCAAAGTCAGTATTAAATGTAATTATAGGAGTTCGAGTATGTATAGGATTAAATTTACCAAGTGCTTTTTCAATTTCTATACCCTTTTCTTTTAATAGATTAGTTGTTATTCCAGTTAATTTCGAAATATTTTCAGGAACTTCAAATTTATCAGGCTTTATATAATATGAATGAATAGGTTTATCATGTCCATTCGAAAATGCAATTTGGATTATTCTTGGATAGTTTTCATAATCAAATTCATTGGAAATTAATCCAGTTGTTTCTATGTCTAAAAAAAGAGGATCTTCAATAAAATGGGTATAATAACCGAAATCTTCATAAGTTCTATAGCCCATATTATTCCATACCCCATTCAATTCATATGCATCTTTTCGGTCATGATTAATTATTTTATATTTTTCATCATTAGAAAGACTTTTGAAAGCTACAGAATGGTTTAGAATTTTATATGAAAAAATTAAGGATGCCGGATATTCTGAGGGGAATGCAACACTGAAGTATACATCGTTTATCATAAATCCACCTGATAGGTCATTTTTACCATATAACCCCCCGCAATATTTTGATATAAATGAAAATACTTTATCAGGTTGAATTCCTTGGGGTTTGTTTTTTGGGTATTCGCCATTATTAAAAATAAATTCATATTCTATGCCATTTATTTTAGTAGGTGGAAGTACAATATGATTTGCCCATCTTATTTCTATTTGTTTAAACTTCCCGGCAAATTCATTATTAGGATTCAGAGCTAGAACGCCATCATGCAAATCAAAATTGGAAATGAATGGAAGATTCGAAGATTTGATATGAATATGGAATCCATTTGGAGATTTTACAGCCCATTCATAATTTTCTGGCAGTCTTAGTCTTAATAACATTTCTTTTAAAAGGTTCAAATCAGTGCAATTATCTATATCTATGCATCTACTTGTATAACCTAAAACTGCACCAATTCCATTTGAATTTTCCCATTGTAAATTCATAATTTCATCAATGTTAGGTCTTCTGACTTGCCATCTTCTCCACGAATGACATGGAGACTTTTCAGGGTTAGTCTCTGAAATGTTATATGGAGTTTTTAAGTAGGATATACATGTTGGTGTTAATCCTAAGTTATAATAACACTCTGCAATATTTTTCATTCTAATCTTTTTTAGATTTAAAAACTAATAAAACAATAAAAGCAATTCCTACAAAAAGTAAACCTTTAAAAAACATATCTAATCCAATTCTACCATTTGCTCTAATTGAACCAGTATGTACACTATCAGCTGATATTATTAATAACAGTCCAATTATTAAAAATATAATGAATATTAGATTTCTCATGCAAGTATAAATAAGATTATAAATTTAATATATATTCCACCCCTTCACCTACATTCACCCCTGTTTTCCCTGCAAAAACACAAAACCTGGCCCAAACCTGGCCATAACTTAGCCAAACAAAAAGGGTCTACGCTTTTAACAGCATAAACCCTTGAAAATCTTGCCTTTCGGCTGTGGGCCCACCAGGGCATGATCCTGGGACCCCCTGATTATGAG
>JAHEHJ010000021.1 GCA_024644655.1 Flavobacterium sp. | reverse complement strand
AATGTTCCACCAAGATATCTGGCAAGAAAAGTTTTAATAAGTCTATATAATTATCCAAGGGGCTTTTTATGCAAAAATCAGCTTTTTCTTTAAATCCCTCCCCAACTTTTGGTTATGATCCTATAAAACGGTACATTTCGGTAAAAAAAAGAACATAAAAAAAAGCGTGAAACTCAGTGTTTACACGCTTTTGTACATTTTAGTACTTTGACTTGGCGGAGAGTGAGGATTATGAACTATAAGCCTCTATCCCTTATAAATACTTGATTTTTCTCTACTTCTTGTCTAATAGGTAACCAGTTAGATACCCAGTGCTAAAGACGGGAGCTTTAACTCTAGACCTCTGTGGTAACCAATTAGCGGTTTAAAATTAAAATAAAATATCGGAGATTTTACAATCGAACTAATTTCTTTTTGATCGTTTCATCACGAAACAACTTTGTGGAATTACATTTTTCTACCTTCTGCAATGGCTTTAAATACCGTTTCTTGGATCTGGTGATTTCGGGTAATCTACCATTCCTAAAGGGATGCAATACATGCACTTTTTAAAATCATATCTATTTAGGCAATTGGCAATGGGTATATATATACCATTGCCATATTGCCATGAATGATTTTACCGAAAACACTACCACAATGACAAATTATTTTTAACGAGTTTTTTCGTTTCTTGAGTAAAATTATTTTCTAACTAAATCGGAATTTGATGATTAAACTATTAACTGAAACTCTTACTCAACTGAAAGTTGTAAAAGTGCAAGTGCACTCTTTGTCGATAAGAAAGCAAGTCAATTTATTTGAAAGCGAATCGACACCGGAAATTAGCTTTAATGGCTACAAACACACTTCTGACTATCACAAACACCTTGATGCTTTGTACTATCAGTGTAAAAGTAATTTAGAGGAAAAACTAAATGAAATTCAAAAGGATCCAGAGGAACTCAAAAGGACATTAGACCTTTTCAGATTTGAAGTGCGTGAATTTAAAAATAGAAATTTCCCAAAAGACAATGAGCAAGTATTGTTTAACCGAGTGGAATTTGTCAAAACGACCTTAAAGGGAATAAATGATGATTTGGGCTTGAAAAAAAAATTCTAAGTTTCTTCAGCATTCAATTTCAGTTAATTGAAATGCTTGATCAACTTTTCTTTCATAGAATTCAGCATTTAGATAAGTATTTCTCCCCAAAAAATATAGTACAAGTACCTAATATCGGGGATATATCCCTCCCTACCCCAAAGGAATTATCCGCATATCACAAAGGTCAATTAAGTTTATTTCCAAAAGAAAGCGGATCCACAAACCTTAAATGGAACCGAGATAAAGTAGCATTTGTTGAACTTTTCATATCCGTTCATGAGAGCAAAGCCATTTTAGGAAACAATGATTTACCCGTTTCAAAAAAAGATTTCCTGGAGCTTCTAATGTGGTTTTTTAATATCAGAATATCACAATGGTCAAGATTACTCAATTCCGCTATGGAACGGAAAATTAAACGTGAAAGTGAGTATTTACTAGAGCTCAGCAAGATATACAATGAAATGGCCAGCAAACGATTTTCATAAAATCTCATGTAAGTTACATGTAAGTTACACAAGGAACAATTCAATCCTTTTTAGCATTGCATCCAATTTCAAATGGATGTACTATGAGTTTTTTAGAAAATGACAATGAAAGCAACAGCCAAGAAAAATTAATTGCTCGGATTAATCAACTTGAAAGTGATATCGCCAAGCTAAAGGAATCTTTACACTTGGAAAAATTACGCGAGCAGTATTTAGATCTTAAAGGCGCTAGCAATTATTTAGGTGTCAGTCCTCGTTCCTTATATCGCATTATGATAGAAGGCAAACTGAGCTATGCGATTATCGGGAGAAGAAAAAAAATTCTGGTAAGCGAACTCGAGGAGTATGTCGATAAGCGTAAAACCGCTGCATTGGGCAGTATTCTTTAATCTATAAATCTTCAAACATGTCTTTAAACAAAGATTCTATTTTACAAGCTACTAACCGAGGGCTTAATGTATTCAAGCACTTCATGGGAAGCCGTTTCAACAAGATAGGCAAATCATTCAAAAGCCCTTTTTACCAAGACAATAAGGCATCCTGTTATGTTTACCTAGATAAGAAATCTAATAGCTATAAATTCAAAGATTTTGGAGATGCTGAATATAGCGGTGACTGTTTTTTCTTTGTCGGAAAAATCTTTGGTATTTCATGTGAGGATCGTTCGGATTTCATTCGAATCCTGGAAATAATTGACATTGAACTTGGTTTGTGCCTTGAAGATCAACGACAGAAAGTTGACCATGTCATTCGAGACAACAAGGGCATTGTTACCATTGCTAGTAAGATTCCCTCAATTCATGATGGGTTTGAGACAGCGAAAAACAAACTTCCCATTCAATACAAAGAATTCAATGAGACGGAATTGGCATTTTGGAAACAATACGGAATTGAACATGAGGTTTTGAAACGATACAACGTTTGTTCCATAGACACCTATTTTGGTGTTTCCAAAGAGAACAAAGAGTTCTTTCTAAAAAGCACAATCGAACAACCGATATTCGGTTACCAAGGCCGCAGATATACGAAGCTTTACAGGCCGAATTCTCCATTTCGTTTTCTCTATACCGGAGAGATGACAGAAAACTATATTTTCGGATTAGAACAGTTGCCGGTTCGAGGGGATATTATTTTCATTACAGGGGGTGAAAAAGATGTATTGAGCTTAGTTGCTCATGGCTTCCATGCGATATGTCTCAATAGCGAAACAGCTCATATTCCAAAAAATTTATTACGCGGCTTAAGTTATCGGTTCAAACACATTACGATATTGTACGATTCAGATGAAACCGGAAAAAGTTCAATGGAAAAACTCACAAAAGACTACAAGAGTTTTCAATTAAAATCCCTGCTTCTCCCACTTCCAGGAACAAAAAAATCAAAAGATATTTCCGACTTTTTCAAGCTTGGACATTCTGCGGATGATCTGATGATGCTCTTTTTAGAAATGCTGGATAACCTTTACGAAGAAACCCTTTCTGTAATGAAAAGCTGCGAAATAGATTTTGAACATCCCCCTAAAGCACCTGAACCGGTCATTACCATTAACGATGTCACAATTGGGACACCGGGAAACTTGGTTTGCGTAGCTGGTGCTGAAGGAAGTGGTAAAACAAATTATCTTGGAGGGCTCCTATCTGGTGCTATAAAGCCAGAGAATGAAGTGATTGATACACTTGGGACATACGTCAAACAAAACGAGTCCAATAAAGCTGTATTACTCTATGATACCGAGCAATCTGAATATCAACTCTACAAGAATTTTTCATACATCATTAAACGTGCAACGCTTTGCAACCCTCCTTCTTGGTTTAAAACATTTGGGCTGGTTGGGATTTCACGAAATGAACGAATGAATCTTATCCTGGAATCCATGGATCGCTTGTACTATGAACATGGCGGCATTCACATGGTTGTTATTGATGGAATTGCTGACTTATTGAATGGAGTGAATGATGAAGAGAGCTCCGTAAAGCTTATTGAAGAATTATTTAGAATGGCTGCGATCTACAATACTTGCATCATTTGCGTCGTACATATGGCTCCTTCAGGCATGAAACTTCGCGGACACCTTGGGTCAGAGGTTCAACGCAAAGCAGCTGGGATATTACTCATTGAAAAAGAGACAAATGTGAATTGCAGTGTTGTCAAGGCATTAAAAGTTCGAGATGGATCTCCACTAGATGTGCCGTTAATTCAATTTGGCTGGAGCAAAACGGAAGGTCGACATGTGTTCTTCGGTGAAAAAAGCAAAGAAGCCTCTGAATCACGTAAGCTTTCTGAACTTACTGAGGTTGCTAAAGTGATTTTCACAAAAAAACCCAATGTTTCACCAGGTGAATTAGTAAAACTAGTCATGGAAGAAATGGATGTAAAGGAACGAATGGCAAGGAATTACATCAAATTCATGAAGGATCATGATATTATATCGAAATCTACAACAGGAAACAGTGATTATTCCCTTCCTTTTCCGCCTTTTTAACTTGTTTTTCCTATCAATTTCCCAAAATTTACCGGTTCAAGCCCCCATTTTCCGGTAAAAGTCCCTCGGAATTCCCGAGGGACTTGTTTTTTTCGGAATTTTTGTTTAACTATCATACTATGAGTGTTTTTAATTGTAAATATTTCGCATAACTCTTAATTTTTTGAAAATTATTACATATTTTTGACACGTTTGTCAATATAGTTTATATACATAATTATGTTAAAATGAAAAAAACCGCTGTGTTTGGAAATTTTATACATGAATTGCGCACTCAAAGAAAATTATCTCAAAGAGTCGTTGCAGACAAATTAGGAATTGACATTTCTCTATTGAGTAAAATAGAACATGGGGAAAGGCAATTACAAGGAAGAATGTTGGCTGGTTTAGCTGATTTATTTGAGCTTGATTACAGAGCTCTTCAAATTAATTATTTAAACCAAAGAATTGAAAGTGAATTTGGTGATGAACCTTTCTTAATTGATTCTTTAAAAAACTATATAGAAAAAAGGAGTAAAAAATAATAAAACCAAAAATTAAATAAAATGGCAATCAATTTACAGAAAGGTCAAAAAATTGACATTGGGCTTAGCAAGATGAGCGTTGGACTAGGATGGACACCGAATGAAGGTACAGGTTTCGATTTTGATTTAGATGCTTCTGCTTTCATGATTAACGGGGATAGATTAATTCCTGCTGAAGCGTATTTCGTATTTTACGGAAATACAGATTCACCAGATGGCGCTCTTCACCATACAGGTGATGATCCAACAGGAGGAAATAGTGAAGATGGAGACGATGAGACAATTGAAGTTGATCTTTCAAAGGTAGATGATTCAATAAATGAAATTCTTTTTGTTGTGACTATTCATGATGCAATAGCAAGAAAACAAAATTACGGTCAAGTTAGAGATTCTTATATAAGAATAGTCGATGATTCAAATGGTCAAGAAGTAGCAAAATATGAATTAGGCGAAGACTTCTCTATTGAAACAGCTGTGGAATTTGGTAGGTTATACAAGCGCGATGGTAAATGGAAATTTGAAGCTTCTGGAATAGGATATAAAGAAGATTTGGCTTTTTTCCTTGCAAAATACTATAAAGGTCAAATTATTAAATAACCATTTAATCTTTTATTATGGCAATTAATCTACAAAAAGGTCAAACAATTGACCTACGTAAAAACGACAAAGGAGAAAATATTTATGACTTATCTACCGTAACCATCGGTCTGGGATGGGATGTTCGTCAAAAAGAAACAGGTTTTTTAGGGAAACTATTTGGTGGAGGAAAAGAAGAAGAATATGATTTAGATGCTATTGCATTCCTTTTAGATTCGAATGGTAAAGTAGCAAATCTTGGTAGAACAGTTCAACTAAATAATGGTCAACAAAAAGGACTTTTTGAGGGAGATGTTGTTTTCTTTAATTCAATGAAACACCCATCTGGTCAAATTTGGTTAACAGGTGATAATAGAACTGGTGAAGGGGATGGAGATGATGAGCAGATAATTGTTAAACTTGATTCACTCGATGAAAAATATCAAAAAATTTTGTTTGTAGTTTCAATTTATCAGGGAAAAAGAAACAATCAACATTTCGGGATGGTTGAGAATGCTTTCATCAGAGCTGTAGATGCAAAAGGCAAAGAAATTACAAAATATAGTTTATCTGGTGATTCATCATTAAATGGCATGTGCAGTATGATTTTCTCAGAAGCATATAGAAAAGATGGAGGTTGGAAATTCAGAGCAATTGGAGAGCCTCAACAGACAGATAATTTTGTTGAAATCCTTAAGAAATATACTTACTAAAACAATTAAAATGAGAAGACTACCCGTATATCTATTACTAGATACATCTGGCTCAATGAATGGAGAACCTATTGAAGCCGTGAAAAATGGAGTTCAGGTAATGATTAGCTCTTTGCGTCAGAATCCACAAGCTATCGAAACAGCATTTTTAAGTGTGATAACTTTTGACAGTTCAGCGAGACAAATTATCCCACTAACTGATTTATCATCATTTCAAATGCAAGATATTAAAGCAACGGGAACAACAGCGCTTGGAGATGCATTGAAAGTCGTAAGTAACTGTATTGATACTGAAGTTGCAACAACCACAGCCGAAACAAAAGGAGACTGGAAACCCTTAGTATTTATTATGACTGACGGTATGCCAACAGATGATTGGCAAAGCGGATTAAGTGAATTTAAGAAGCGTAAAACTGCATTTACTGTAGCTTGTGCTGCTGGTTCATCTGCTGACACAAATGTGTTAAAGCAAATAACGGACAATGTTGTTAGTTTAGACACAGCAGACAGTCAAAGTATCGCTAAATTTTTTGCTTGGGTAACGGCTTCAATCGGAGTTTCTTCAACCAAAGTTGAAGATTCAGGTAAAGAAGTAACAGGATTAAATGAACTTCCACCACCACCATCAGAACTTAATATTGTTGTTTAAGTCCTTTTAAATGGGAAAATTTGGTTTTTCTTTTTCTTGGAAAAGAGCTTTAGGTATAACCGCGTTAAAGCAAAAAATTTCAAGAGAGACAGGCGTACCAAGTTCAAAGTCAGGTTTAGAAAGAAAACTAGGTGCTTTTTTGATTAACTTATTATTTGGAAAAAAATAAAATGAGGAGATTACCTGTATATTTTTTATTAGACACTTCAGGGTCAATGAATGGCGAACCAATTCAAGCATTAAATAATGCCATGAGTGGGATGATCAATTCATTAAGGTCTGATGCTCAGGCCTCAGAGACACTTTGGATCAGTATAATAACTTTTGACAGAATTGTTTCCGAAATATCACCTTTAACAGAATTACCACTTTTTCAATTACCAGAAATTATTTGTCCTCAAAGTGGGCCAACCAATACAGGTAAGGCTTTAGAACTTTTATATGAAAAGGTTTCAAAGGATGTGAAAAAAGGTTCTCCGACACAAAAAGGTGATTGGAGACCACTTTTGTTCATATTTACTGATGGAAAACCTTCTGACCCACAGCTTTATTCAGAAATGATTCCTAAGGTCAAGTCTTTAAATTTTGGTTCTATCGTAGGTTGTGCTGCTGGGTCGTTAGCTGATAATTCTAAACTTAAGGAACTCGCAGATACAGTAGTTCATTTGGACACAGCAGACAGTTCCACCTTAAAACAGTTTTTCAAGTGGGTATCGGATACAATTGAGCATGGAAATAAGAGTATGGGAACTGTAGACACAGTTTCCCTGCCCGCTCCACCTTCAGAAGTGCATTTAGTTATATGAGGATTTTACCATACATAGCGAATATTTTTATTATCGGTTTATTCCTATACTCTAAACTTTTGCCTCATAAGGACAAACTCAATCCGAGTTATAAAAGAATATTTAATTTTTTTCAAAGTATTTTTTTTCCTGTATTTAAATTCTTGAATAGATTTTTCAAACCAATTCAAGTAGGGACAGGATTATCAATTGATATGACACAAATTGTTTTACTTGTTCTTTTATTAATAATTGGCAATATTTAACATATTATGAGACGTTTACCAATATATTTTTTAATAGACATATCCGAATCAATGGTCGGAGAACCTATTCAACAAGTTGAAGAAGGTCTATCAACAATTATACAAGCATTAAAGACAGATCCGAATGCTATTGAAACAGTTTGGGTTTCAATAATTGTATTTGCTGGGCAACCAAAAACATTAGTCCCTTTACAGGAAATAATCAGTTTTTACCCTCCTAAGTTTCCAATAGGAAGTGGTACATCATTAAGTAAAGGTTTAGGTCATTTGATGTTTGAATTGCGGAAAAACATTGTTAAATCAACTCCTGAAC
Source organism: Flavobacterium sp. (assembly GCA_024644655.1). Classification (GTDB taxonomy): domain Bacteria; phylum Bacteroidota; class Bacteroidia; order Flavobacteriales; family Flavobacteriaceae; genus Flavobacterium. Next base: position 16,100 of record JAHEHJ010000021.1, on the reverse strand, counting down.
AAAAAGGTGATTGGAAACCTATTGTCTTTTTGTTTACAGATGGAGTCCCTACGGACGACTCAAAATCAGCAATTTCTGAATGGAAACAAAATTGGCAAGGGTCTGCAAATTTAGTTGCAATATCATTCGGAAATGAAACTGATACCGCCTTACTCAGTGAATTGACTGATAATGTTCTCCATTTTAAAAATACTGATGCGGCATCATATAAGCAGTTTTTTAAATGGGTAACAGATTCAATTAAAACAAGTAGTATAAGTGTAGAAAACAATTCTTCAGGATTTGAATTGGCAAATATTGATGGAGAAACTGTAACAAAAATAGACTTAACAAAGCATTTGACTAACAAACAAGAAATTGATAATAATTTTGTTGTTTTGGTCGGAAAATGCCAAAATACGAAACGTCCTTATTTAATAAAATATAGGAAAGATATTTCTACAAATAATTTCGGTGATTTAGAAATTGATACCCGCAGCTATAGATTAGTTGGTGGTTTCCAGGTAGATAACACATACTTTGAATTGTCTGACAATTCGAATAATGAATTTAAAATCAATACAGAAGAATTAATAGGTGCTCCAACATGTCCTTGTTGTGGTAATCAAATTGCCTTTGCAGTGTGTGGTTGTGGTAAGTTACATTGTATAGGACAGGAAGAAGTAAGTACATGCCCTTGGTGTGGAAATGAAGGTACTTATGGATACGGAGAAGGTGGATTTGATGTAAATCGTACTCAAGGTTAAAATGCAAGATGTCAAAACATATATTCAATCATTGTTTACAGCCAGAGGTGTAGATGTAAGCTCAAATAGATTAACATTATTTGAAGAGTTTGTTCTACAGCAAGATTCGATAGATGCAGTCAATATAATAATGGAAAACCAAAAAAGTCTGATGGATAATTGGAAAATAAAAAATAGAATTGCGGATATTCTTTCACAGCAAATAGTTATTCCAAACGGTACCATTGGCAAAGAGTATGTTGGATATTTTGACTTTGAAAAACAAAATTTAACTGATTTAGTCTTCGAACAGTTTGAAGGACTCGAAGAAATAGGCTTATCTTTTAATAAAACCACTGATTGTATTGAAGGAATACCTAGTATAAGTGGTGATTTGAAATTTACACTTTTATTTAAAGTTAGTGGCGAGGATGAAAATGAACCATTGAATAGAAAAGTAATTCAATTAATTATTAATCCGGACCCAAAATCTCTTTGGAAGGATATCCCGAGCGATAAAACCGACAAATTCTGGAAAGCCGATGATGTTTCCGTTTCAGATAAAATTGGCGAAAAACATATAGTTGTTTCCTCTAAAAGAGGCCGTTCCCATAAAAATGTAGGATCATTTAGGGATGATGATTTTGCATTCAAACACTTTACAAAAACCGGTTGGTCAATTGTGGCAGTCTCAGACGGCGCTGGTAGTTATTCTCTTTCGAGGGTTGGATCACAAATAGCCTGTAATGCTGTAATTGATTTCTTTGAAAATCACGCGGATTTAGAAAAATCTAAAGAATTTGAAGATAAAATTATTTCTTATAATGAAACAAAAGATCAAACAATTTTAAAGGAAATCGAAGTTTTGGCTAAACAAAACTTGTACAAAGCAACGGTTTTTGTACATAATAAAATTAAAGCGGATGCTGAAGAAACATTTAAAACTTCTCCTGAATTATTCAATAATCCAAAAGCGAAAAGTTACCTAGATTATTATCATGCAACTTTCATATTTGCTCTATTTAAGAAATATGAGTTCGGATATGTAATTCTAACTTTTGGTGTTGGTGATTGTCCGATAGCCATTATGAATTTAGAACAAACAGAAACAACATTGCTCAATTGGCTTGACGTTGGAGAATTTGGGGGTGGTACTAGATTTATAACGCAATCAGACATATTCCATAGTACAGATCATCCCATGGCTACAAGATTCAACTTTAAAATAGTCCCCGACTTCTCTTATTTATTTTTAATGACTGATGGGATTTACGATCCAAAATTCGTTGTAGAAGCAAATTTAGAAAAATCGGAAAAATGGATTGAATTCATGGAGGATTTAAAAGGAAAAAATGAGGACAACATTATAGTTGATTTTAACCCTGAAAACACTCAGATTGCTGACCAACTTTCGAAATGGATGGACTTTTGGAGCCAAGGAAATCATGATGACAGAACATTAGCAATTGTATATTAATTATCTAATATGAGCACCAAAACAGTAACATCCATTATAAACTCAAATAAAACATATCAATTTGTTGATAATGGGGAGCCAATGCGAGGTGGCATGAAGGATGTTTATTTTAGTCCTGATAAATCATATGTAGTTGCATTTTATCGAGACCAACAGGATTTTAATTCTAAAGAGCGATTAAAAAAAATTGTTACACAATACTTTGAAAGTTTTTTTATTAAAGATGCAGTAAGCGGAGCATTTTATAAAGAATTGTATAGTTGGCCAACAGATGTTGTTGAATTAGATAAAAAAGTAGGTATTGTTGTTCCATGCTACAATAAAAATTTTTTCTTCAAACAAGGTTATGCAACCAATGATTTATTAAAGGGAAAAGAAAAAGAAGGAAAATGGTTTGCCAGTGCAAAATTCAGAGCAAACCAATCAAAATCAAAATTACACGAAAGTGAATTGGGTAACTGGTTAAGTTACTTTCAAGTTTGTGTAAATATTTCGAGAGGAGTTAAAAGACTTCATTCTGCGGGATTAGCGCATTCTGACTTGTCGTATAAAAATGTACTTATTGATCCTGTCAGCAAATCAGCAGCAATTATTGATATCGATGGATTAGTTGTGCCAAATTTATTCCCACCTGATGTAATTGGAACGGCAGACTTTATCGCTCCTGAAGTTTTAGCTACTAAACACTTGAGTAAAAATGATCCAAACAGAAAGTTACCCAACAGGTTAACCGATTTACATGCTTTGGCAGTGCTCATTTATATGTATTTATTATATAGGCATCCATTACGTGGAGGAAATTATTTTGGTCCAATGGACACAGAAAAAGAGGAGGACCTTTTAATGGGTTCAAAATCTCTGTTTGTAGAACATCCAACAGATAAAAGTAACCAGAACTTTAAAAGGGAATACGGTGATAATTTACAGAAGTTTTTACCTTGGACAGATCTTAAGAAAACCCCCTATTCAATTACTGGACCCTACTTAAAAGAACTTTTTGATCAAGCATTTGTAAAAGGACTACACAACCCAATAGAGAGACCAACTGCTGATGCTTGGGAACAAGCTTTAATAAAAACTAATGATTTAAAACTTCAATGCAGTAATAGCAAATGTGATCAAAAATGGTTTATCTACAACAATACAAAAAATACATTTTGTCCTTTTTGTAACACTAAATATGGTCATTCAATACCGGTATTAGATTTCTTTTATCAATTTAAACCTAATGTATGGAAACCTGAAAATCAAAGATTAGTCATTTACAATAATTCAACATTACATCTTTGGCATTCAGATAAAAATATAATTCGAAATGAGCGATTAACAGATGCTCAAAAAGCTAGAGTCGGCTATTTTTCTTTTCATAATGGGAATTGGGTATTTGTGAATGAGAGATTATCAACTTTAAAAGATGTTTCTGAGGGGAAAGATATTCCAATTGGATCAATGATTGAATTGACCGATGGAAAAAAATTACTTTTATCAAAAGATGACGGAGGTCGCGTGGTGATCATTTCGATCGCAAATAAATAATAAATGTTAAACAAATAAACAACTACAAAAATGCAAGAATTAATTCAACAAATTTTAGACAACCCAGGTGCTTCATTAGCAATAATTGGGAATTTAATTATCATCGAGAGTTTACTTTCAGTTGATAATGCAGCAGTGCTGGCAACTATGGTAATGGATTTACCCGAAAAACAAAGGGACAAGGCGTTGAAATATGGTATTATCGGAGCCTATGTTTTTAGAGGTCTAGCTATGATCTTTGCAGCATTTCTCATTAAAATTTGGTGGTTAAAGCCATTAGGTGGTCTGTACTTACTATATCTTGTTTATGATTTCTGGAAAGGGAAACAAACAGAGGCAACTGATGATGACTTATTAGATAAAAACAGTAACTGGCTTTACCGAATTACTGTTGGAACTTTTGGGAATTTCTGGGCAACTGTGGCTTTAGTAGAATTAATGGATATGGCATTTTCTATTGATAATGTATTTGCAGCTGTGGCTTTTACACCAAACATAATATTAGTATGTGTTGGAGTTTTTATTGGTATTCTAGCCATGAGATTTATTGCACAATGGTTCGTTAAATTGATGGGTAAATACGCCTTTTTAGAATACGCAGCTTTTATCGTTATTGCCATTCTTGGTTTGAAGCTATCATTTTCATTGTTTGAACATTTTTACCCGGAATCTGGATTTAGTAAATTTTTAGGCAGCCATACTGCAGATATTGGAATCTCTATTTTAACAGTAGCGATATTCTTTATTCCAATAATAACAAGTAGTATTTTCAATTTCCCTAAGAAAAATAATATTGAAGAATAAGTTGATGAAAAATTAATATCAAACTAAATATTCAGGGGGAGATTTTAGTCTCCCCTTTGTTGTAGAATGGAAAAAGCAATCAAGATAATTTTAGTACTGTTACTGTTAGCTTGTCTTTTAGACATGCCTTACGGATATTTCATGATTGTTAGATTCCTATCTACTTGTTCTTTTCTTTATTTCTCATACAATTCAAGAAATACAGGAAATAACAACGGTATCATTTTGTATTTGGTCTTAGCATTATTATTTCAACCAATTTTCAAAATTGCCCTAGGAAGATTTGTTTGGAATTTAGTTGATGTAGCAGTTGCAATAATACTCCTTATTAGCATTTTACCAAAGATGAATTCTAAGAACACAATCAATTTAAAAAAATAACAAAAGGTGTCATTTAACGAGAATAGTAGAGTAAAAATCCCAACAATACTGCACTTGGTGCGGTTAGGATTTGAGTACCTATCGTTGAAGAATCAAACCTGGGATGAAACAACCAATATATTCACTGATATTTTCAACGTAAGTATCAAACGCATCAATCCTGATTTTACTGACGGAGATGTAAAGCGACTTTATAACGAAGTCTCCTTAAGTTTGGAAAATGAGGATTTAGGTAAAGTATTTTATGAAAAGTTAACTGCCACATCAGGAACTAAAATTATTGATTTTGAGAACTTTGATAAAAATTCTTTTCATGTTGTTACTGAATTAACATACAAAAAGGATGACGAAGAGTTTCGACCTGATATCATTCTTTTGATCAATGGGATGCCGTTGGCTTTTATCGAGGTAAAGAAACCAAATAATCAGGATGGCATTCTTGCAGAACATAAAAGAATACAAACCAGATTTGAGAATAAGAAATTTAGAAAGTTCGTAAACCTGACCCAACTGATGGTTTTCTCTAATAATATGGAGTATGACAATAGTTCTCCGCTACCCATTGAAGGTGCTTTTTACGCAACTTCTTCTTATCAAAAACCCAATTTCAACTACTTCAGAGAAGAGGAAACATTTGAACTTAATTCAATTCTTAGGATTGTTACAGATGAGACCGAAACTCGCATTTTAAAAGACAACAATTTGGTTGGTATCAAACAATCAAATGAATTTATTACCAATAAAAATCCAGATTCACCAACCAATAGAATTTGTACTTCATTATTTCAACGAGATAGATTTGCCTTTTTCTTGCGCTATGGATTAGCTTATGTTAAGACTAGTAGCGGGCTTCAAAAGCATATTATGCGCTACCCGCAAATGTTTGCTGCAAAGGCAATTGTAGAAAAACTCAACAATGGCGTTAAAAAAGGTATTATCTGGCATACTCAAGGAAGTGGAAAAACAGCACTAACCTATTATAGCGTAAAGTATCTAACAGATTACTTTCAATCGAAGGGAGTTATTCCAAAATTCTATTTCATTGTGGATAGAATTGATTTATTGATTCAGGCCGGTAGAGAATTTAAAAGTAGAGGGCTTGTTGTTCACAATATCAATTCGAGAGAAGAATTTGGGCGTGACATTAAGGCAACGAGCGTAATTCATAACAATTCCGGTAAGGCAGAAATTACTGTTGTGAATATTCAGAAGTTTCAGGACGATGCAGATGTATTAAAAAACAACGATTACAACCTCAATATTCAACGTATTTATTTCCTAGATGAAGTACATAGGAGTTACAATCCAAAGGGAAGTTTTCTTGCCAATTTACATGAATCAGATACCAATGCCATTAAAATAGGTCTGACAGGAACTCCTTTAATTGGAAATGACTTCAATTCAAAAGCCTTGTTTGGTGCGTATATCCACAAGTACTACTATAACTCCTCTATTGCTGATGGTTATACTTTGAGGCTGATTCGAGAGGAAATTGAAACCACCTATAAATTAAGTTTGAAGCAAGCCCTTGATGACATCAAATTACTCAAAGGTGATGCAGAGAAAAAGATTGTTTATGCTCACAGAAAGTTTGTGGAGCCTATGCTTGATTATATTGTACAGGATTTTGAAAAAGCACGTGTTTCTATGAACGATCATTCAATTGGTGGAATGGTTGTCTGCGACTCTTCTGATCAGGCTAAAATGATGTTTGAGGTGTTTCAATCAAAATATGAAATGGGGCAAGATGAACTCCTTTCATTAGCGGCAGAACCAGGAAATACCTACGGTGATCAATGGAATTTGGAAAAGAAAGTGAAAAGCGCTGCTCTTATCCTGCATGATATTGGCACTAACGATGAACGTAAAGAGAAGGTTGAGGCCTTTAAGGAAGGGAAAATAGATTTTCTATTTGTTTATAATATGTTGCTCACAGGTTTTGATGCACCTAGATTAAAGAAATTATACATTGGGCGTGTCATTAAGGCTCACAATTTATTGCAGACACTGACCCGAGTAAATAGAACGTACAAGGATTTTAGATATGGCTATGTAGTTGATTTTGCAGATATCCAAAAGGAATTTGACAAAACGAACCGTGCCTATTTTGATGAATTACAATCGGAACTGGGTGATGAAATGCAGCATTATTCGAACATCTTTAAAAATCCCGAAGAAATTTCGGCAGAAATCAGTCAAATTAAGGATACACTCTTTAAATACAATACCAAAAATGCCGAAATATTCTCCCAACAAATTACCGAGATAAACGACCGAAAACAAATTTTAGAAATTGTAACTGCACTCAATAACTCACGAGATTTATATAACATCATTCGACTTTCTGGCAATTACGACATGTTAGATCAGTTGGATTTTCACAAGTTGACCCAACTTTCCAGAGAAGCAAATAACCGTTTGGCTTTAATCAATACAAAGGAAGCGCTTGAGAATAATGTTGATACTAGTAATTTGCTCAACATTGCACTAGAAGATGTCTTATTTGCATTTGTGAAAGTGAAAGAAGAGGAAATGGTCTTGGCAGATCAATTGAAAGATATCCTTCAAAAAACTCGGGAAGCACTGGGCGGTAATTTTGACCAGAAAGACCCCATTTTTGTTTCGTTAAAAGAGGAACTTGAGCGCCTCTTTAAAAAGAAAAACCTTAACGAGGTTACCAAAGAGGAGATGGAGAAGAACATCAAGGAATTGGAAGGTATTTATAAAGCCTCCAAAGAACTTGAACGCACGAACCAACTTCTGAAAGCTAAGTATGACAACGATGCAAAATACGCAAGGCTTCATAAACGACTCATGGAAAAAGACCCGCTTACCGAAAGTGAGAGCAAATTATTTGAGGCTCTTCAAAGTTTAAAGCAAGAGGTAGATGCTCATGTATTGCAAAATTCCAAAATGATGGAGAATGAAAGTTATGTTGAACGCATGATGGTGAAACTAGTAATCGAGCAATTGAAGAACAAACACCAACTACCACTTGATGCGGCGCAAGCAAAGACCATCAATAGTCTGATGGTAAAAGAATATATGAATGAATTTCATGGCAGAGTTGCCTAAACAAATTTGATAAATGACAACCACGATTACTTTTGAAAAACAAACAAAAGCACTGATTGACGATTTAAAAAGCGTTTGTGCAAATTACGGACTTGGAAATGATGGAAACGAATTTAAAATCATCACGCAGGTCTTTCTTTACAAATTTTTGAATGACAAATTCGTATATGAGATTAAACAACTTGAACCCAAACTAGCCAAGGCTGAAAATTGGGAGCAAGAACTCAAAAAATACACAGCAAACGATTATGAAATGTTGATGATGCAGCTCAATGAGAGTACAGCACATCTTCAACCCAAACAATTTATATCTACCCTATTTGAACGTCAAAACGAAGCAAATTTTGCTGAAATTTTTGACAGTACATTATTGGAAATCGCTAAGGAGAATAGTGATATATTTTCGGTAGTTACCGAAGGTGGTGAAAAAATCGTACTTTTTGAAAACATCAGTAAATACGTAACCGACAAACGAGACGACTTTTGCAAGGCAATCATTAATAAGTTAGTGAACTTTAGTTTTGAAAATATCTTTCATGAGAAGTTTGACTTTTATGCCACGATATTCGAATACTTAATCAGTGATTATAACACCAATAGTGGTGGAAAGTATGCAGAATACTTCACTCCACATGCTGTTGCAAAAATCATGGCGCAATGCTTAGTGACAGAAGACGTAAAGGATGTGACATGTTATGACCCATCCGCAGGTTCTGGAACTTTATTGATGAACCTAGCCCATGCCATCGGGGAAGATAAGTGTACTATTTATTCTCAAGATATTTCTCAGAAATCATCGAACCTACTTCGTTTAAACTTGATTCTGAACAACCTGGTGCATTCTATTCCTAATATCGTGAAGGGAAACACCATTCTGGAACCTTATCACAAAGATGCGAACGGAAGACTCAAGCAATTTGACTACATTGTTTCCAACCCACCATTCAAATTAGACTTTAGCGATTACGTTGCAGATCTGGATTCTAAAGAAAATCAGGAACGCTTTTTTGCAGGATTGCCTAATGTCCCAAAAGCAAAGAAGGAAGGAATGGCTATTTATCCGCTATTCATCCAACACATCATGTATTCTTTGTCGTCGAGAGGTAAAGCGGCAATTGTTGTCCCGACCGGCTTCATTACAGCACAAAGTGGAATCGAACGCAAAATTCGAGAACAACTTGTAAATCAAAAAATGTTGCGTGGAGTGGTAAGTATGCCGAGTAACATCTTTGCTACTACAGGTACTAACGTGAGTATTTTGTTCATTGACAACGCCAATAAAAAAGGCGATATCGTATTGATGGATGCATCAAAACTTGGAACAACTGTCAAGGAAGGCAAAAACCAAAAAACACTACTCTCACCAGAAGAAGAACAAAAGATCATTCAAACCTTTAACAACCATGAGGCAATTGAAGACTTCACGGTAGTAGTATCCTATGATCAGATAAAAGAAAAAAATTACAGCTTCAGTGCAGGTCAATATTTTGAGGTGAAAATCGAATATGTGGACATTACACCCGCTGAGTTTGAGTTTAAAATGAAAGCCTTTCAATCCAGTTTAGACAACCTTTTCTCCGAATCAAAAGAGTTGGAAAATGAAATTCAGAAACAACTAAAAGGCTTGAAGTATGAATAATTGGAAATATGAAAAGCTATCAAAGATCTGTTTCAAAATTGGTGATGGATTGCATGGAACACCATCATACGTTAAAGATTCTGGGATTTATTTCATAAACGGAAATAACTTAAAAAATGGTCGGATTGAGATAAACAATAACACTAAGTGTGTTTCAGAGGAAGAATTACAAAACAACTTTGTTGAATTGAATGAAAATTCTCTTTTGCTCTCAATTAATGGCACACTTGGAAGCATGGCGTTTTATAGAAACGAAAGAGTAATGCTTGGGAAAAGTTCAGCATATTTAAATTTCAAATCTCCAATAAATAAGTTCTATTTCTATTATTTCCAATTACCATTCGTTCAAGAGTATTTTTTCAATGTTGCAACAGGTTCAACAATAAAAAATTTATCTCTTAAATCAATTCAGGATTTTGAAGTTCCAGTCCCTGAATTGAATGAATGGAAGAGTATAGCCACAGTTCTTTCAGCCTTAGACTCCAAAATCGAACTCAACAACCGCATAAATGCCGAGTTAGAAGCAATGGCAAAAACTATATATGATTATTGGTTTGTGCAGTTTGATTTTCCAGATAAAAATGGAAAGCCTTATAAAACCAGTGGCGGAAAAATGGTTTGGAATGAGGAGTTGAGGAGGGAGATTCCTGAGGGGTGGGGATCAGGTGAATTGAATAAAATAGGTGATATTTTAGGAGGAAGCACACCATCAAAAGCAATTGAAGAGAACTTTTGTGTCGGCAATGGGATGCCTTGGATTACTCCAAAGGATTTATCAATTAATAAAGACAAAAAATATATAACACGTGGTGAATTAGATGTCACTGAAATTGGATTAAAGAGTGCTTCTTTGAAAATAATGCCTGCTGGAACTGTATTACTTAGTTCGCGAGCACCCATTGGTTATTTAGCAATTTCTCGCTTAAATGTAACGACCAATCAAGGTTTTAAATCTTTTGTGCCTAACTCTAAGTTTTCAACTGAATTTATTTTTTACACTATCAAAAATCTAATTCCAGAAATAGAAGCAAATTCATCAGGGTCAACGTTTCAAGAAGTATCAACAAGTACATTAAGGAAAATTAAAACTGTTTTTCCATCTAACAATATCTTACCCATTTTCGACAAAAAAATCAAACCAATTTTTAAACAACAAGATGTTTTAGAAGAAGAAAACCAAAAACTAGCTGAGCTGCGTGATTGGTTGTTGCCGATGTTGATGAATGGGCAGGTGAAGGTGAATTGAAATGATATACCGTAACTCATGAATCTTATTTTCAAACAAGCTGAAAAATTCACATTATACAACCTTGATTCAAACAAGAGTTATCAAGACTTCATTCGTTGTGTTAATCAGGAATTATTACAGTACTCGCAATTCTCTCATAAAGTTCAATTTTTAGAGACTGTAATGTTTGAGGTAAAAAAAGAATATGACGAACATTTACCTGAATGCACTTCCAAAGAAGATTGTCCCTATAATTTATTTTATGAAAGTATTATTTTCTTTCTAAATGAGCAGCGCATAACACTAAGTGAAAATCTAACAGAACATGAATTTAAAGAATCAGATGTCATTAGATACAGAACAGGTATTGATGAAGTCCTAATGAAACTTAAAGATATCCAACTCGGACAACAGTTTACTTATGATGATTTTTCTGAACTGTTTGAAGAATTAAAATCCTACTTCTTTTTGAATAAAAAATCTTGGAATCAAATGCTCGCTGGAAAATTATTAGAAATGGTTGCAGGTGGTGTTATTTCTGAAACTTTAAGCAAGCAAATTGTATCTGTTTTCTCAACAAATTAATATGAACTATTAAATATTTTCAATGTACTTAATTGACCAAAAAACCAATCGTGTAAAGAAACTCGAATCACCAAAATTTAAGGAGGCTGAATTCGAAGAAAGAAAAAATCTTCAAGAATGGATTGCAAATGAGCCAAACATATTTAATGAGGAGCTTCTAATTATTCAAAAAGAATTTGATGGTTTTGATAGCACCCAAGAAAGACTTGATTTATTGGCATTAGACAAAGAGGGGAACTTAGTCTTAATTGAAAATAAATTGGACGATACTGGAAGAGATGTGACATGGCAAGCTCTCAAATATGCATCTTATTGCTCAACACTAAAAAACGATCAAATAAAAGACATTTTTCAAAAATATATTGGTTCGACTAAAAATGCAGAGGAAGTCATTTCTCTTTTCTTAAATAAAAGTTCCTTTGATCAAGTTGACCTTAACAATGAGCAAAGAATAATCCTAGTTGCAGGGAATTACCGCAAAGAGGTGACATCTACAGTTTTATGGCTAAGAAATAAGTATAAAATAAACATTAAATGTTTTGAGGTTGCTTTGTCAAATTTAAATGGTCAATATATTCTTGATATAGAACAAATTATTCCAGCCAAAAAAGAAGTAGACGAATATATGATTTCAATTTCCGATAAGAATAAAGAGGAAATAATTACCAAAGCAAGAACTGCTAAAAACTTAGAATTTTGGACAAGTTTCATTGCTAAATGTCAAAATTCAAATAATTTGTTTGCATCGATAAGCCCAAGTAAAGATTCTTGGATAGCCAAAAGTCTTGGTAATAATATACAGTTATGTCTAGTGGTTTCAAAAACTTTTGCGAGAACAGAGATTTACCTCAATAAATCAAAAATTGAAAACAAGAAGATATTTGATTTTCTTGAAAAATTCAAATTAGATATCGAACAAACTCTTGGTTTGAAATTGTTGTGGGATCGAATTGATAATAGAAATGCTTGTAGGATAAGTTACCAGATCGACAACGTAAATATTGAGAATAAAGAGGATTGGCAAAGTATGATAACATTCTTCAATGATTATTCATTAAAATTCGAACAGTGTTTTAAACCATATTTGGATCAAGTAAAAAAAGTAAATAAAATTGAATGAATTACAAAATCGAAAGAAATAATCAAAGTCATGGACCATATGAATTAAACGCCCTTAAAAAGTATGTTGAGGACGGTTTAATACTATTACAGGATAAAACAATTGATGGTCAAGGACAAATATCATGCGTAAGGGATGTTTTGAAAAAAAATAATGTTCAGGCAAGAGTTAAATCTAACGGAGGTCTTTTTAAACAAATTAGCTCATTTGGATTGAAGTTATTATTACCAAAAGATTCCTTTTCGTTTAAGAATTTAAAAAATGACAAGCGATTATTAGTTATTGCCCTGGTTGGCTTAGCACCAGCCTTTTTAATCTCGTTCACAGGAGCTACAGTATTTACTTTCTATGCAATAGCGCTTTACTTTTCAATGATCTGGGGTTTGTTTTATTACAGCGTTTTTAGCACCAATCAAGTTTCCATAAAGAAATCTATATCATTATTCTTCCTTACTCAATTATTGATTTTCATTCTTGTTGACATTGCTCGAATACCACAAATTCATCCATTATATGCCTTGACAAAACCCAATTTAGGATTTTTAGATCATTTAATTGGCTTTACTTTTGGTGTTGGGGTATTTGAAGAATTCGTGAAATTACTACCCGTTTATCTTTTAATTAGAAAATCCAAAGAACCATTAATCCCACAAACAGTTGTGTTCTACGGATTAATGAGTGGAATTGGATTTGGAGTTTTTGAAGGTGTTATTTACCAACTGACCGTAAATACACAGCTTGATTACAATTCTTCTTTCTTCATGAACATCGCTCGATTGACATGTCTACCATTCCTTCATTCAATTTGGGCTGGAATCAGCGCTTATTTCCTATCATTTTCATTTTTGTACCCGACAAATAGATATTCATTGTGGTTTTTAGCGATCCTAATACCAGCTATATTACATGGTTTATATGATACACTTGGTTGGACACTTCCAGGATTATTCGTTTCATATTTAGGCGTTACTTTATTGGTTATTTATTTAAAGAATGCAAAAGATTTCCAAAATAAAATCGTGAAATAACAATTCAAACTAATCTTAAAATAAGAGTTTAAAGCGTATTATTTATGTAACCAATATCTTGTGGTAGAACTTCTACCTTTTACTCTGATTGTTTTTGGTGGGTTTTCATAATAATAATCGACGCTGTTTACTAATTGAACAAAGGAAAACGATTCGATATTCTTAACTACCTTGTCTTCGTCACTAAGTGATGAAAAAGTACTATACTCCACTTTTTCTATGATAAGTTCTTCTTCCGTATCATTAACCAAGGTATTACTACTTACATTTATTCTGGTGGAATTTCCGTTTTGAAAAGTGTAATTAAAGCTACTACCAAATGTTAAAAGGGATTCCCTTTTTTGATTTGCTTTTAATACAACTATATGGTTCATTGAATATCGTGCAACAAAGGAACCTATGCCGGCTAATAGTAGAATGTACCTGTATTTACCTTTGTAGAATGCAAAAGCAATAATTAAAGCAATTCCAGCAAAAATTATATAATTTCCGAATGTGTATGTAATAATCATAATTTAATTTTTAACTAAAATAATAATATCAGATAATTATTTGTTAAATTTCACTTCAATAAAACGAAATAAGCGATTAATAATCACCAATATTTGTCTAAATTCACAAATAGGTCACAAGTAAAATTATTATATGATTGAAATAATAGCAATTTATCTTACCTCAAAAAGTATAGCAAAAATTGCCCAAGAAAAAGGTTATTCAAAAGGATTATGGCGATTTTTAACAATTATATCATGGATAATTTGTGAATTTATTGGTGCTGTTTTAGGTTTTATAATATTAGGTCAGGACGGTGGTTTGATTATCTATGCTTTTGCAATTTTAGGCGCTTTATTAGGCGTTTATTTGGTAAGAAAAATCCTTGATGGAAAAACTGACTTAAACAGTAATTTCGATTCGTTTAATTAATATTAATTAGAATTTACAAACCGCTTAACGAACCGTCATATTCCTTTATATATCAGGTATTTTGAGAATGTGTTATCAAAATACCTGATGTAGAATAACCTTTTAGACACTTACACTCCCCCCAGCATTAAACCTTCCCGTTGAGGTCGCTTTTCCTTTCTCAACTTCAATGATCACATCTACTTCATGCGCATGAGCGTTCACCCCTCTGAATTTCCCTTCTTTGGTGGTATGGTAAATGAAAATGAATGAGGTATTTGGATTCATTTTGCGCATTTCATCCATATCGCTTACTTCCAAGCCTGCTTTGGAAACACTATCGATAAAAACAAAGTCAAATTGATCTAGGTGTTCCGGAACTCGATCCGTTACAAATAAATTCGGGTGATGAGCTTTTAGGCGTTCTATTTTCTCCTTAAGAGTGTAGCCGAATCCTTCTTCAATTGCGCAGTACAAGACCTTTCCGTGGTTAGCTGCAAGGTGATTAGCAAAATCTAAACACATGGTAGATTTACCAGACTTTGGTAGGCCAAATACCATGGCAAAGAAGCCTACACTTGGATCACCAATCAATTGTCGGTATTTACCCTGAAGACCAATGGTTTGAAAGTCCATTTTGAGCAGCTCTCCGGAATTTACAATCATGCCATTTTCATCGTCATCAAGTCCTGAGATTCCTTTGTTCTTGTAAAATAAATCATCGCCAACAATCCCCATGAGGCCGTTGAGCTGCGCTTTGTTGATATTGAGGATTTTAGAATCTCCATCGATATAGGTTTTAAGCGTTTGAAAAGCTGCATCAAGTTTCGTAGCATACTTATCTGTCTTTGTAATCTTTCCTTGTTCTACGGCCTTTTTGATGCGATTAAACAAACGTTCGGCTTTGTCTTTGATGTCGCGCTTTCCGTTTAAAGAAACGTATGCTTTCAGAAGTGAAATAGAAAGCATACCGGCTTGGCTATGCGCGATTTCCAAATAACGCTTGAGGTTCTTGTTATCAATTTTGATTTCAGCCATATCCCCCATTTGCTCATAACACGATATCAATTGCCCTTGCATGAGCTCGATTTCTTTGGCATAAGGAGAAGTCTTGCGGATTCTTCTTTCAAGTATGGCTTTTTGAAGGCTATGAATGAGCGTTAAGATTTGAGCCTGGCTTTTGACTTTGCCGTGCATGGCAGCGTAGCGTTTGATGAATTGTACATCTGTATCAATATGCTCGATGGAATCCGTTTTGTAAGTAGGTGCTGGTGCAACTTTTTTGACTGTTGGCACTGTTTTCTTTGCTGGTTTTGGCGTAGGAGTACTTTTTACCGGTTCTGGTTTTTCAGTTGTTGATTTTGCAACTGGTTTAGCAGGATTTTGTGCTAAGTATTCATCGAGCTTAAGCATGTAAGCATCCACTACGCGTTTGATGTTTTCGTTGCTGCGGTATGGCCCCCAATTATTCTGTGAGGCGCCTTCGGTTAGCCGGTGTCCTTTAGCTAGTGCTTCGGGCACCATATTCCAATCAATGTTTGATACTTTTTGAAAGTAGTTTGTCGTGTTTAACATGCTTTAAAAATTTAGTAGTTCTAA
>JAHEHJ010000019.1 GCA_024644655.1 Flavobacterium sp. | reverse complement strand
CTATGACTCCGAAACATCCTTCAGAATCTTTAACCATACTAACCGATTTAGTACTCCCTAGTGAAACGAATCCATTAAATAATCTTTTTGGAGGCGAACTATTAGCCCGTATGGATAGAGCTGCAAGTATAGCCGCACGACGACATTCCCGACGCATTACTGTTACAGCTTCCGTAAATCACGTGGCATTCAATCGCTCCATTCCTCTTGGAAGTGTAGTAACCGTAGAAGCAAAAGTATCAAGAGCCTTCAATTCCTCCATGGAAATTTTCCTTGATGTTTGGATAGAAGATAGAGAATCCGGAATAAGAACAAAAGCCAACGAAGCCATTTATACTTTCGTAGCCGTAAACGAAACGGGGAACCCTGTAAGTGTCCCTCCTATTGTGCCTGAAACCGACTTGGAAAAAGAACGCTTTGATGCAGCACTAAGAAGAAAACAATTAAGCTTGGTATTAGCGGGCAAATTGAATCCTCACGATGCCACTGAATTAAAAGCATTATTCTTATAATAAAAAAGCCCCTATTAAGGGGCTTTTTTTACATATTGTACAACCAGGATGCCGGATTGTTATAATTCGTATTTTGTAAAATTAAAAATTTCAAAACCGTTTTACCCGTATCTCCATTGGTTCTGATTTTCCCCAAACTTTGCTTCGTAGAAACTTTATCGCCTACACTCACATTCACATTACTCAAATTTTGATATACGGTGAAAAAATCTCCATGCTGTATAAATACCGCTATAGTTAATGGGGTGATTTTATAAACTTTGGTTACTTCTCCTCCAAATACAGCACGGGCAGAAGCTCCCGCTTCTGTAGTAATTTCTACCCCACTATTGTGTACCGTTAACATCTTATAGACTGGGTGAGGTTGATCTCCAAATGGAAGTGTTACCACTCCACGCTCTACAGGCCATGGCAACTTGCCTTTATTTGCTCTGAAATTATTCGCCACCAATTGCCCTTCCGATGTCAATACAATTTTAGTGGAAGTCTCTACAGCTCGCGTAGATGCCGCTGTGGTTTTGGTAGGGTTAGCTTTGGCTCTATCAGCTGCCGTTTTTCTATTGGCTTCAGCAATGGCCTCACGAATTAATTTCTGAATCTGCCCTTCTATCTTTCTAGTCTCTTGCTGTTTCTTTTTAATTTCAGCAACAATCTTTCCTTTCTCCTTCTTGATTTGATTGGCTATCTTTTCTTGCTCTTGCTTCTCCTTTTCAAGATCTTGCTTCTCTTTCTCATTTTCAACAATCAATTTTTCTTTATCCGACTTCTGTTCCCCTATTTTAGCGTTGAAATTACTTAATTGGGTCGTCTTAGACTTTATCTCATCGCCTTGCATTTTGCGATAACTAGCATACTGCTTCATATATTGCGCACGCTTATAAGCCTGTAAAAAGTTTTTAGAAGACAATAAAAACATAGCTCTACTTTGCTCCGAACGACTTTTATATGATTTTAAAATCATCTCAGCATAGTCTTTTTTGAGGATTTCTAAATCACGATTCAATTGATTAATTTTCAACTGATTTATATAAATGTCATTGCTCAATAACTTGGTTTGCTTTTCCGTAGTATGAATTAATTTTTCTTTTAACCCAATTTTCTCCTTTTGCAATTGCAATTGAGATACAACAGACAGTTCTTTCGATTTTACCGATTTCAATTGCTGCTCTTTTTCAAAAATCTCTTCCTGAATTTTAGCTTTACGCGCCTCTAATTGCTCTTGCGTAGGAGGCTGACTCCAAGCAAGGGATGCAATACAAATAAATAATAAAAGCAAAAGTTTACGTAGCATATTTCTCTTATTTTGTCAATTCTAATTTATATAAATTCGCTCATATCCTTCTGGAACACTATAAGGAAACGTAAGCTCTTCATTAATGGAAATCGAATTATATTCTATCGAAATTTCCGTTTTCCCTTTCTCCTGAACCGCACTTATTTCCAATGCATGCGGTAAAATTCCCAATGCATATTCTTGATAGTTAGGATAACTTACATCAAAAGTACGTTGCTTTTCGGGTTGTGTAATCTCTTGTTTCTTTAAAAAATACCGATCCTGATCCAAATAAAACGATTTCTCAATGCTTGGCGTTATAGAACTCAATTTATAGGTCTTATCCATCAACAACATCGTAAATGATTCAGCTGTTAAATGATCTATCGGTTGGCCCAATAACATATTTTGAATTTTAGTAAAGTCTAAATCAGTTCCCAACCACTCACTCAATACCTGATAATTCCCTTCGAAAAAATTCCCGTTTATTTTTTCATAATACTTGACTTCACTTGGTGTTATCAAAGCCTTTGCCATGGTAATTCCCAAAAACCGTATGCTAATTAATATCTTTTCTCCCTTCTGAATCTTGATGTCTGCAGAGACATTTTGTGAGGAATTAGGATCACTATATCTCGCACTAGCTTTTATATACAACGTGGAAAAATCATTTTTAGTATCATAAAAATGTTGAATGATAGCGGCGGGGGTAATAGTAGGAGGGGCCTCCTGAGTAGGTGTCTCCATTACCGGAACCGGTTCTGTTGGAACCAATGCCGCTTTGGATTTACACGAACCCAATAACACTACTAAGAATAAACAACTCCACTTCCACATTACTTTTTCTGTTTTTTCATTAACTCTTCTGCTCTAGTAAAATAACTATCGCGCTTTTTTACATCTCCCATTCCATTATAGGCCTCACCCAATTGTATCGTAAAATTAATCTCCAATGCAGGGTCCTCCACTACAAAATCTATACCCGATTCCAATAAAGAAACCGCCTTTTTGTAATTCTTAAGTTGATTGTATCCCAAACCCGCATAATAATAAAATTGGGGTTGGGTTGGGAAAAGCTGAGTCAGTTCATCTCCTCTTTTAGCCAACAAATCAAATTGTTGATTTTCAGTCAAGGCTTGCATTACTAACAATAAGATTTCCATATCATCGGATACGGTTTTCAAATGCATATCAAAATACTTCAACGCTTTTGACCAGTCCGATTTGGAATAAAAATACTTCCCAATTTCTTTGGCAACTTTTACTTCTTTGTCTTGATCAAAATAGGATATAGCCTTATCTAAATCACCTTCGTATTTCGAATTGTTCTTGGCAAATATCAAAAACTCATTTAAAATTCGATGCTTTATTTTTGAATCGATTTTTTTACTCGTCAATACAATATTCATAGCCTTTACCGCATTATCTCCATCATTATTGTTCAAATAAAACTTAAACAAACTCACTTGAGCCCAATCAGAATTTGGAATGGCTTTCTCTAATTTTTGCGCAATCTCCAAGGCTTTCTCCTCTTGATTGCTTTGCGAAAACATATAAATCAATGCAATGTAATTGGCTTCTTCTTGTGGGTACTTCTTAATTTGATCCAACAAATGATTCTTCTCCGCCGATTGGTACTTAGCATCCTTTAAAATGTCTGCTTTATACAATTCTCGCTTATCAGACTTCCCATATTTTTCATTCAACTCATTGATCAATTCCAATGCTTTGTCAAATTGCTGGGTATTCATATACAACGAAGTCAAATCTTCTTTATAATCATCTTTGAATTCAACTAATTTTTCAACAATAGGAATCGCTTTGTTGTAGTCTTTTGTAGCATAACACACATCATACATGCCCACCCATGCCCAACGATTTTTAGGGTCCATTTGAGTGACTTTTTGAAAATTATCATAGGCCTCATTGTATTTCTTTTGAGCTAAATAATTTCGCCCTAACTCAAAATACACCACCGCATTTTCTGGCTCTATTCCTTTGCATTTTTCTAAGGCCTCAATTGCTTTGTCATAATTCTCAATGCCTTTTTGTTTTAATGCCTCATAAAAATAATCCTGGAAACCATCATCCAATACCACAACATCATTGGCATCATTTTGTGCTCTCGTGTTTTGTGGTAGGATAAACATCCCCAACAATAAACTATATAATACAATTTGTTTCATTTATAAGCGCATTTGAATGCTATATGTTATTCTAAAACAGAATAATCTCCTATACTAATACTTTTAAAGGCACCATCAAACTTAGCATGATTTCCTATCATCGCATTGTCTAATTTGGCATTTTTAATATGGGTGTGTGTTTGAATCAAACTGTTTGTAATTTGACTATCCGTTACCCTACAATCATCTCCTATGGAAACGTTGGGACCAACAGTCGAATTAACTAATATCACATTCTTCCCAATATAACATGGAGGCACTATTGTTGAGTTATCCAATACTACATCATAGTCAATTAAATGTTCCCCATCATTATGTAAAAACTCCAACATCCGCGAATTGGTTTCAACCGTAACATCCTTGTTCCCACAATCCATCCAAGCATCAACTTCTCCTGGTACAAATTTCATGCCCTTTGCCATCATTTGCTTAATTCCATCATTAATTTGATACTCTCCTCCATGAATGATGTTATTATCTAAAACATATTGCAACTCGTTTTTAAGAACCGCAACATCTTTAAAATAATAAATTCCTATTACAGCTAAGTCCGAAACAAATTCTTTTGGCTTCTCAACCAATTCCACAATCTCATTCGACGCATTCAAATTGATTACTCCAAAAGCTTCTGGTTGGTCTACTTGCTTCACCCAAATCACACTGTCCGCACTCTGATCCAAATCAAAATCAGCACGTATCAACGTATCGGCATACGCAATTACCGCAGGTCCGTTCAAAGAATCTTTAGCACACATAATAGCATGCCCTGTTCCCAAAGCTTCATTTTGATAATATATCGTTCCTCTTGAACCCAACTTTTCAGCAATTGCAATCAAATCTTCCTCTACCTTTTTGCCAAAACTTTCATGAATGATAAAGGCAATCTCTTCAATCTCTTGACCAAGCACACCCGCAATATCTTCCACCAAGCGGTGCACTATCGGCTTACCCGCAATCGGAATTAACGGTTTCGGAATGGTTAATGTATGGGGACGAAGTCGGGATCCACGTCCTGCCATTGGTACTATTATTTTCATATATATTGTATTAAACTAAATTCTATTATTAACTGAAACTGTAAACTACTTCACACACCCTCTTCAAACTGAGACTGTAAACTGAGACTGCAAACTACTTCACACACCCTCTTCAAACTGAGACTGAATACTGCGACTGTAAACTATTTCACACTCCCCCTCTTCAAACTGCGACTGTAAACTGCGACTGTAAACTGCGACTGTAAACTACTTCACTCCTGTACTCCCAAATCCACCTTCACCTCTAGACGTTTCCGATAGAACATCCACCGCAATCCACTCCGCTCTTTCGTGTTTCGCAATCACTAATTGCGCAATGCGTTCGCCGTTTTCGACAACAAAATCCTCATGGGATAAATTTACTAAAATCACGCCAATTTCCCCACGGTAATCCGCATCAACTGTACCCGGTGAATTCAAAACTGTAATTCCTTTTTTGGCCGCCAATCCACTTCTAGGTCGCACCTGCGCTTCATAGCCTATGGGCAGTTCTATAAACAAGCCTGTCGGCACTATGGCTCGATCCAATGGCTTCAAAATAATGGACGATGCTAAATTAGCACGCAAATCCATCCCCGCCGAAGCTAGGGTTTCGTAATTAGGTAAAGCGTGCGTTGATTTGTTGATGATTTTGATTTGCATAAACTTATTTTCGTTTGGCTATTCGTAGTAAAATTTCTTTCTCATTGTGGTATATAAAATACAAAAAGGCAACCAATAAAACGATTTTAACATAATAGTTATCCCTCAAAACAGGGATGTAAAAAGAAAGTGCTGAAAACACTATAGTCAATCCTAGATAACTGAATATCTTCGGAAAATCATATGGAATCGGGTATTTCTTTTTGCCCATCTGATAGGAAATAATCATCATCGTGCCATATGCCGCGATAGTAGCAATCGCTGAACCTATATAGCTAATATATGGTATTAAAATGAAATTGAGCAACAAGGTTACAGCAGCACCCACAAGTGAAATATAAGCCCCCACACTGGTTTTATCAGTCAATTTGTACCATACGGATAAGTTGGTATAAATACCCAAAAAGAAATTGGCCAAAACGATAAGAGGCACAATTTTCATAGCATCCCAATAACTAGCATTAGGAACTAATATTTCTTTGAAAAGATCTGCAAAAACAATCACAAACAAACAAATAAACGAACCAAAAATCACAAAATACTTGGTAATCGTAGCATAGGTCTGCTGGGCATTTTCAGTACTGGCATGACTAAAGAAAAAGGGTTCAATACCCAAGGAATAAGCGGTTCGAAATAATACCATAAATAAACCTAACTTATAACAAGCAGAATACGCCCCAATATCGGCTTTACTTACATGCATTTTTTCTAGCAGAATTTTATCAAAATGCTCGTTAATCGCGAAAGCAATACCAGCAATTAAAATAGGAAAGGCATACAACATCATTCTCTTCCAAAGCAAGGAATCAAACTTCCCTTTGAGTTGGAAATAATCAGGTGAAAGCACAATAAATGTGGCCAAACTAGCGCACAAGCCCGAAATAAAAATATACCCAATTTGAAAGTGTTCAATATAAATAGAGTTCCATAAACTAGAACTAGTTCCTGAAGCTAATTTGGGCAAGACCAATAAGAAAAAGACATTCAAACATACATTTAACACTACATTACCAATCTTAATGGCTGCATAATACATAGGTCTTTTATTGGCACGCAATTTGGAAAATGGTATAACGGATAACGCATCAAAGACTAAAATCAAAACCGTATACAAAATGTATTTCGGATCAATGTTTGTCCAATTGCCTAGTGTAGTTCGAAACAAAATCCCCAATACTAAAAAAACCATTGACGAACACAAAATAGAAATAGTGGCAGTAGAGATTACCTTTTTGGTGTCGGTTTCTGTATTATAAAATCGGAAAAACGCAGTTTCCATCCCATAGGATAAAGCAACATTCAAAAACACTAAATAAGCAAAAATAATAGAGACTTCCCCAAACTCACCTTTAGGCAAAACTTTTACATACAACGGATTGAGTAAAAAAGTCAACATCCGCGGCAGCACTGTAGCTAATCCGTATATGGCTGTTTGTTTGAAAAGGTTTTTATAAAGACTCAAGGACTGTATCGTTTAGGTAATGAACAAAAATAGCCATTATATTCTTTCCAAAAAAAAAGAGCGAACAAATGTTCACTCTTTATTTTAATTTTATTTTTACTTATCCTTTCAAAGCCTCAGCTCCACCAACAATCTCTAAGATCTCATTCGTAATCGCTGCTTGACGAGCTTTGTTATACGTCAATTTCAATTGATTTCTCAACTCTGTCGCATTATCTGTTGCTTTGTGCATAGCCGTCATACGGGCACCATGCTCTGATGCAAAGGAATCACGTATAGATTTGTACAATTGTGTTTTTAATGATTTAGGTATCAATGTCAATACAATCTCTTCTTTTGAAGGTTCAAAAATGTAATCTCCAGTAGAAACAGGTTTGTCTGATACTATTGGTGCTAATGGCAAAAATTGTTCAGTCTGTACAATTTGAGTAGCCGCATTCTTGAATTGGTTATACACCACTTCAATTTTATCATAGTCACCCGAAATAAATTGCTGCGTTAATGCATCCGCAATTTCAGCAACATTTTCAAAGGTAAGATTGTCAAATATTTCACTTCGGTTAGCAATTACTGTATTCGTTTTACGCAATACATCATTACCTTTTTTACCTATAGCAAAAATATCAACTTGCTTTCCAGCATAACCATCAGCCAAAACTTTAGCTTGCTTGATTACATTCGTATTAAATGCACCACACAATCCTCGATTGGACGTAATCGCTACAATCAATACTTTATTAATTTCACGCTGTGTCGTGTATTGCCCTCCTGCATCTCCATCCAATGTAGCACTAACACTTTGCAATAATTCCGTTAATTTTTCGGCATAAGGTCGCATCGCTGAAATTGCATCTTGTGCTTTTTTCAACTTTGCAGCAGAAACCATTTTCATCGCCGATGTAATTTGCATCGTAGATTGAATGGAAGTAATTCTATTACGGATTTCCTTTAAATTTGCCATAGTTAATTTGAAAATTAGTTAATTTGAAAATTTGAAAATGCTTACCATCTTCAAATTTTCAAATCTTCAAATTGTTATTAATTATATTTTGCTGAAATTTCTTGAGCTACTTTTTCTAAAACATCTGTAATGTTGTCATCCAACTTACCTGCTTTTAAAGCATTCAATATATCTCTGTGCTTATTGTTCAAATATTCAATATAGTCTCTTTCAAACTCTTTAATTTTGTTCACAGGAACATTTCTCAATAAGTTTTTAGATCCCGCATAAATAATAGCTACCTGATCTTCTACTGTATACGGATCGTTTACAGCTTGTTTCAAGATTTCTACGTTACGTTTTCCTTTTTCAATTACGTTTAAAGTAACCGCATCCAAATCAGAACCAAACTTAGCAAATGCTTCCAATTCACGGAATTGTGCTTGATCTAATTTCAACGTACCCGCTACTTTTTTCATCGATTTAATCTGTGCATTACCTCCAACACGTGATACCGAAATACCTACGTTAATCGCCGGACGAACCCCAGAGTTAAACAAATCCCCATCCAAGAAAATCTGTCCGTCTGTAATCGAAATTACGTTAGTTGGAATATAGGCAGAAACGTCTCCCGCTTGTGTCTCAATAATTGGTAAGGCTGTTAATGAACCTCCTCCTTTTACGATAGGACGTAAAGAATCTGGCAAATCATTCATGTTTTTAGCAATATCATCATCCGCAATTACTTTACATGCTCTTTCTAATAAACGAGAGTGCAAGTAAAATACGTCTCCAGGATAAGCCTCACGACCCGGTGGTCTTCTTAATAACAAAGATACCTCACGGTAAGCCACAGCTTGTTTCGATAAATCATCATATATAATCAATGCAGGACGTCCTGAATCACGGAAATATTCCCCAATCGCAGCACCCGCCATAGGAGCATATACTTGCATTGGAGCTGGATCAGAAGCATTAGCTGCTACAATTGTAGTATAAGCCATAGCTCCTTTTTCTTCTAACGTTTTAGCAATTCCTGCTACAGTAGAAGCTTTTTGCCCAATAGCAACGTAGATACAATATACCGGTTGACCCGCATCGTAAAATTCTTTTTGATTCAAAATGGTGTCAATACAAACCGTAGTTTTACCAGTTTGACGGTCACCAATTACCAACTCACGTTGCCCTCTACCTACAGGAATCATCGCATCAATTGATTTGATTCCAGTTTGCAATGGCTCAGTTACCGGCTGACGGAAGATAACTCCTGGCGCTTTACGCTCCAATGGCATCTCATACAAATCACCTGCAATAGGTCCTTTTCCGTCAATTGGATTTCCTAAAGTATCCACAACACGACCTACAATATTTTCTCCTACTTTTAGAGAAGCAATACGTTGTGTTCTTTTTACAATAGACCCCTCTTTGATTCCAGTTGATGGTCCTAAAAGTACTACCCCAACATTGTCCTCCTCTAAGTTCAATACAATTGCTTCCAATCCGTTTTCGAATTGTACTAACTCTCCGTATTGTGCATTGGATAACCCGTAAACACGAGCAATACCATCACCCACTTGAAGTACTGAACCTACTTCCTCTAATGTAGCACCAGATTGAAATCCGTCTAACTGTTTTTTTAATATTGCTGAAATTTCAGCAGCTTTAATTTCTGCCATTGTATCTATATTTAATGGTAATTAATTACTAAACTCTCTTTTTAATTCCTGCAACCTGTTGGCAACAGATGCATTGTATTGCTTGTCTCCTATTCGCAAAATAAACCCTCCTATAATAGCAGGATCTACTATGTTCTCAATAGTTATCTTCTTGTCTGATATCGTAGCAATCTTAGCCAATACTTGTGCCTCTAATTCAGATGTAATTGGAAATGCAGTCGTAACCTTAGCCGTTTCTACATTATTCATACTATCATATAAAGCAGTGTATTGTGAAGCTATTGAAGCTAAAATTTCAAAGCGCTTGTTTTCTTGTAACAATCTGAAAAGCGAATTAGTTTCGGGTTGAACTGAAGCAAATACTTCTTTCAAGGCACTCATCTTTACTTCTGAAGTAACGATAGGACTTGACAAAAATTGGCTCAAATCTGCATGGCCTACAATAGAAGCAGCGATAGACACCATGTCATCGTTTACTTTTACCGTATTCCCACTCGAAATCGCAGTTTCTAATATTGCTTTCGCATATCGAATCGCAGCTCTAGACATACTGATTAGTTTAATTTAACGTCACCTAACATTTTCTCAACCATTTTGGTTTGAGCTTCTTTGTTAGATAATTCGTCTTTTAATAATTTTTCTGCAATCTCTAATGATAAAGTAGAAACTTGTGATTTCAACTCTGCCATAGCCGCATTTTTCTCACTTTGAATTGAAGCCTTTGCTTGCTCAATCATTTTTTGACCCGCAACCTGTGCTTCTGTTTTTGCATCGTTAATCATTTTGTCTTTGATTTCACGAGCATCTTTCATCATACTATCACGCTCTAATCTAGCCTCAGCTAATAATTTCTCATTATCCGATTTTAAATTTTGCATCTCTTTCTTAGCTTGTTCTGCCGATTGTAATGCATTTTTTATTCCTTCTTCCCTTTCATTAACCGCATCAAGGATAGGTTTCCAGGCAAATTTTTTCAAAAGGAAAATAAGTCCAAGGAACAAGATTGTTTGCATGATAAACAACCCTAAAGAAAACTGTCCAAATAATTCTTCCATTATATTTTGTCTTTATTATTAATGATGTTTAATAGTAAAACAAAAGCCACAACCAACCGTTACAGCTTTTGTTTTGTTTTTTTAGTTTACCGCAAATAAAGCAGCAAATCCAATACCTTCAATAAGGGCAGCAGCAATAAGCATAGCAGTTTGGATTTTACCAGTAGCTTCTGGTTGACGAGCAATAGCGTCCATTGCAGATCCACCAATTCTTCCGATACCAATACCAGCTCCGATTACTACTAATCCAGCTCCAACGATTTTAGGAATTTCCATAATGTATATATATTTAATTAAACATTCAATTTATTAATGATGAGCTACCTCATGGTGCTCATCATGGTGATGCTCCTCTACAGCTGCTCCAAAATATAAAGCGGCCAACATCGTGAATATATAAGCCTGTAATAAGGCAACTAATATTTCTAATAAGGATAATACAAAAGCCAAGAAGAACGATAACGGACTTCCTATCGGACTATTAAAGGTATACATCAAGGCAATCAAACTCATTAATACAATGTGTCCCGCAACCATATTCGCATACAAACGAATCATCAACGAAAAAGGCTTGATAATTGTTCCTAATAATTCTATAGGAGCCAAGATAAACTTCATAGGTACAGGTACACCCGGCATCCAAAAAATGTGTCCCCAATAATCTTTCTTAGCAGTAAAGGTGGTAATCAAATAGGTAATAACAGCTAAAGATGCAGTAATAGCCAAATTACCTGTAATATTTACTCCTAGTGGCGTTAATCCAAACATGTTCAAAAACCATATAAAGAAGAATATGGTCAATAAGAAACTCATGTATTTTTTATAATGCTTCTCACCTATATTCGGAATAGCAATATCGTCTCTGATGTATAATACAATTGGCTCAAAAAATCTTCCTGCCCCAGTAGCTATTGAACCATTTTTTTTATAAGATTTACCCAAACCTCTGAATAAGAAAAACATCATTAACCCAACCAACATAATCATAAATAGATTCTTGGTAATCGAAAAATCTAGTGGCTTTACATTAGTTACATGCCCTTTGTCATCTTCTGTGAAATTTCCTTTATCATCAGTTCTGTATACTAATCCATCGTGATGGTTAATCTTGTAATAACTTCCATTGGATTCAGCAACACCTTCTCCATGTTCAAATTTTGATGACGAAAAAAAGTGTACTCCGTTGTCAAATAAGATTACAGGTAATGGAAAACCAAAATGCTTTTCTCCTGCAGCACCATAGGTAAAAAAAGTGAAGTCGTGAGAATCCATCAAGTGGTGCTTAATGTGCGCTTTACGCTCTAAATCTGCTTTTTGTTCTTCAGTTAAAGTAGCAGTTGAAACTTCGTGCCCTTCAGCTTTGTTTGCCTCAACGTGACTTGTCGTTTCAATAGTAGTTGCCGAAGTAGTAACTGTAGCTATAGTATCTTTACTCGTAGCTGCTGAACTTAGCAATGGTAAACAGGCCACAAATGCGGCTATAATGAATTGGAGTGCTTTTTTTGAAATCACCATATCTGATAATTAACTTAAATTAACATTTTTCAAATTTGGTGCAAAAGTACAATATTAATTAATATTAAAAAGTATATGTTTTATTTTTTTTGACGGAATTGTCGATTTCTAGTGGTTTTGTTGTGTATTGTTTAAAATTCTTATGGTTGCTAGGGTTTCTATTGCCAAAAAGTAAATGAATACCACAAAAAAATTAATTTTTTCTGTTGGCGTTTTGGGCAAGGTAATAGCCAATATAGGATGCAAAAAAATATACGCAATTACCATCTTGAAACAGGTCAATCCCATAAAGGTAAAACCCACTTGGTCTATAGCATTTTTCTTAACCCGCTGCAATATGAAGATTAGTAAAACCGAAAACATTCCAAATCCCACATACAATTCTAATATACTGTATAGAAATGAAGCTTCATATACTTTGGGAATCCATAAATAACAAAATACTTTGTGTAAAACGAACCCAATAATCGTAGCTAATACAATCCACAAAAGAGGTGAACTAGTTCTGAGTTTCATTTCTCGTCTTCCGATTTATTGATTTCTTTCAACTGCCTGTTGATATTGTAAAATGCCAATACAACTCCTAAAAGAGTAAATACTTTTACATATATAGTGTGAGGATTGACATACTTCTCATCCATCCATTTGCCTAAGTAAGCAAATAAAAAGACGATTACACCCATTTGAATAGGCATGTTAATCAAGGCAAGCCATCTATTAGGCGCTTTTTTCTTCGGGGGTTGGTCCATTGCTTACCATGTTTTTAACATGCGGTTTCATCACACAAGTTGCACTAAATTCGGCACCGGGTTCTACCGATAACTTTCCACAAATAACTTCTCCGTGGATGCTGGCTTTGGATTTTATATTAAGTATTTCTAAAACTTGAATCTTTCCTTCATATTTTCCCTCTATATCCGCATTCTTACATACGATATCTCCTTTAACACTAGCTGCAGGACCAATTACTATTTTCCCTTTCGATTGAAAATTCCCCACCAAATGTCCGTCCAAACGGAAATCAGATGGCGAAATAATATCTCCTGTAATAGTAGTTCCCTCTACGATTCTATTGGTTTTTCCCAATAAATCAGTATAAGATTTTGGACTTTTCTCAAACATAGGCTTATCCTTTTTTATCGGTTTTCTCCATAGATGGAGAAGGAGGTAATGAAATTCCTTTTTGTTGTGCTTTTGGCGATACCTTACTTTCCATCATCGGTTTGCCTCCGTCATTTGGTGAATCATTGTCTTGTAATGAGTTCTCTGCCGCTGCTGGGGCTTCTTCTTTTTTAGCGGGTTTTGGATCTACAGGTTTGTCATAACTTCCATCCCACTCCGGTTGTGACGCATTGGCATCATACTTCCCTGAAACATAATCCGCTAAATTCTTCTTAATCTGAACTACGGCATAATTCTCTGCCGAAATTACTATAGGCACTTCCTGTACTTTGTATTCTTTAAACTCTTTTAAGATTGCCACTATTTCATTGGCCAAATTTTCAGACGAAACCCCATGTATCACTACAAAATTATCGGTCATCGTATAAATATCCAACGATAGGGATAAACGCTTCAAATCGCGTTCCGTCAAGAATTTTTTGATTTTTTCTATCAAAACTTTGGTATTCTTATCTTCAAAATTGGTACTGCTGTATAAAATTTTCCAATTTTTAGAATCAGTTTTGCTCAAATTTAAAGCCCGTAATTTGGGTAAATCTACCGAGATTATTTTTTCAGCTCTTTTGCCTTCTTCACTATTTGGGTAGTTCAAGGACACGTAATTTAATGAGCGCTCAAATTCGTCTAATCCACTCAATTTCGCAACCGTAATGGCTTTCAATAATTCCAATTTAGGAATTATCTCCTCTCCATTAAAACGTGAAATTGCCTCCTGAGTCGAAACCAATACTTCCTTGTATTTTCCATCTTGGTAATCCTTATACAATTGCTGATAAATCGCATTGGGAGAATCCGCAGCTTCCGCAGCTTCACTCGATGGATTTAATAAAATTTGTGCATAACGTGAATTAGGATATAATTCGAGGATTTGAGCTTTCATGGCTTCCGCTTTGCTCTTATCTGTTATCATATACAACTTGTATAAATTATACATAGCCGGTAATACCAATCGCTCTTCTGGTTTGTTTTGCAATAAACCCTCAAACTTGTCAACAGCCAAAAGATTTTCTTTGAACTTCTCTTTGTAAATTAATCCCAATTGATAATACGCAAAATTTCGGTCTTTCGCCAAACTATCAATGACTTTAACCGATGTTGGTAATTGCTTGATATAATAACTAGCACTGTGGGTATCATCTTTGGCTGCTTCAGCAGTGTTTTTGGTGTCCGCTACATCCGATGTAGTATCAGAATCAGAAGTATTAGGGTCTTCTTTAGAAGTAACTTTATTTTCAGTTGTAGAAGATACTCGCCAATTATCTTCTAATGAACGCTTGCCCCACATCTTTAAAAACTCTTTCTTCCCGTATGCCAATGTCGTTGGATTGTAAAAGTAAAAATTACTACTCCCAGCCATCGCTACATCATTGGTGCTGCTAGGGTCATCATCCGACTTCATCGCCATACTTCCATCTCCCGAATTTTTAGCCTGATTTTCTTTAACTATAGCGGCTTTATCTGCTAATTTTTTAGCAGCCTCTTCTTGTTTTTTTAAAGTAACTATGTAGGCATCAAAATAGGCGGTCTTCTCAGATTCCGACATTTTGTACAACGATATAATACTGTCATTTCGTTGAGCAATTCCTTCATATTTTATTACATCGGCTAAATTGTCACGTTTCTTTTTAATCAAATTGAATTCACGAGTTCTAGGCTTCAATTGAACCATCGTACTGTCATAATACTTCCCTGCCATTACATATTTGGCGGTATTGAAATAAATATCGGCCATGTTACGGTAATTGGAAGCCAACATATAAGTGTCTCCCGAACGCTTGCGAATCGATTTGATATAATACTTTTTGGCCTGTGGATAATTTTTGTTGTGATCATAAAATAAAGCCATCTGATGATTCAACACGTCCAAAAAAGGTCTGTTTTCACGATCAGCCAACAATTCTTTAAATTTCTTAACAAAGGCAACAGTATCGCCTTTGGTAGAATCAAATTGGGAAGCTTGACGTGCATGTGCTGCTATAACATATTGACGAGCAGACTTTCTTTTCATATCAATAACCGATTGATAAGCTACATAAGCACTGTCTTTATACCCTTTCTCTTCATACAATTGAGCCAAAATAAATCGATACCTAGCTTTCTCTTCTTGAGATTTGGTAAAAGTTGTGGCCAATTTAATCTTGGCAACCGCACTGTCTTTTTCTTCCAAATTCAAAAAAGCTTGTGCCAAAGTGGCATTAGCATCGGCAAATATTTGGTCCTTAAATTTAATTTCTTTTAAAAGCTTTCGAAGATTGTTGACAGCCAATGCATCATTCTCTAATCGCATATTGGTTTTCTCTCTCCAAATTTTTACCTCGTATATTTTATCACTCTTAGGATATTTGTACAATACATAATTGAAGGCTTCTAATGCCGGAACAAAGCGTTGGTCATAATACCGGGCTTTACCCAACATCAAATACGCTTCATCCATTTGAAAGTTCTTCTCAGAACCTTCAATGTTCATAGAGTGTTTTTGAATGGCTTTCGTGGCTTTGGTTTCTGCCCGCTCAAAATTCGGATTCTTAGTCTCGCCTAACTGAATTTGCTCTGGCTTCAATTGCATCCGCTCTACAGGCAATCGCTCCCAAAAATTATCTCGGTTTTGATTGACAACGTCTTGTATTCCTTTATCCAAGGCTATACCGCCATTGTATAAAATATTATACTTTGTGCTTAGGGCATGTGAGTTTCTAGATAAAAAAGTGTTCCTTTTAGTAGAACACGCTAGTAATAATACAAGGAATCCAGAAAAAATTATATATTTTAAGGTATTGGTTTTCAAGGTAAAACGTTTTTTTAGTATAACGTGAAAATGCAAGCTATAGTATAACTAACATGTAAAAATACGTTTCTTTTTGATATAGCAAAAAATTAAACCGCAAAAAACGCTTCTAATTCTTTCAAGGTCTCTGGAGAGGTCTGTATGTCTTTCACTACTTCACCCAAATGTAAGGCCACAATTCGATTGCAAACTTCTACTGTGTGAACCAAATCATGACTAGATACCAATACGGTTACATTAGGGTCTTCAGCCAACTCTTTTATGATTTTTTTTAACCGATTTACGGTCGTTGGATCCAAATTAGCAAAAGGCTCATCCAATATAATCACTTCTGGATTTCCTAATAAAGTAGCAATAATCCCCACTTTTTTCATATTCCCCTTAGACAAATCACGAAGGTATTTTTTGCTGTTCAAAATCTCTCCGTTGAAAAATTCCTGATGCTTCGCCAATACCGCATCCACATCGGCTTTGTTCTGTCCTCGCAATTCACCAATAAAATAAAAATACTCTTCCGCGGTCAAATACCCAATCAAAAAACTCTCATCTATAAAAGCCGAAGTAAATGACTTCCAAGCCTCACTAGTATTCACTTGTATTCCTTGATTGGTTATGTACCCCGTACTAGGCTGTATCAAATCCAATAACAAACTGAAAAAAGTAGTTTTCCCAGCACCATTATTTCCCACTAAGCCAAAACTCTGCCCTTTTGGAATTTCTAATGATGTTATATTTAAAACGGTAACTCCCGAATTATATTTCTTAGTTAAATTGGTAACTTGTATCATCTTTTATATAGGTTATAAGTAAATCAAAAATTATTTTAAATCTAAATTCTGCGACTGAAAATGAAGTGCTAATTCTTCTGCTTATACCCTTCCAAAGTAGCATACTTTTCGGTTTTATAAATTTTCTCAATTTTAGTAAACATCGTATCGCGAAAAGCAAAACCCAACAAACCCGCAGCAGCCACAAACACAAAGCCCACATTGGCCGAAAACAAATAATACCCTGCTGCATACAACAACATCGGCACCAATAATTTTGGAATCGAAATCAACATGGTTTTACTATTAAAGGCTTGCTTGTCGCCAAAGGCTTTATTAGCCATCGTCAAATCAATTGGGGTTTTTACATAGGCACCTCCCAACAAAACCAAATGGGAATTTACTCCAATATTATATATAGCACCTACCACAATCAACATATAGGTTTGCCATCCAAAATACAAATAAAAGGAAGCAATCACAGTGGCAATTAAGGTTCCTATTACCATCAACCACCATTTCGAAGTGAGGTATTGGCGATAACTTATATTTTGACTCATCATCAATGGGTAGTAAGCACTGTCCCAACTCGGAACAAATTGCCCAAAAGTGAATAAAAACCCTCCGGAAACAAATATGCCTGCAAATACATGCATCGCCGGATTATTATAGGCCTCTATCGAATTGGTGAAAAACAATAAACCATAAAAAATAAACAAAAAACTCATGAATACAGTCGTTCTCGAACGCTTGTTACGCTTCAATAATTTTATGTCGTTTTTTAAAAAAGGGGCCAAGGTGCCAAATTGATTCAGCCAACTAAAATCTTCTGTCTTGGCCTCATCACTTTTTTTAGCCAATCCTGTATCCAAATTCAAATTGGATTTGAAATGTACAAAAGCAGCATAGTAAACAAGTATAGCAGCTAAAAGTGGAAGCAAAACCAAATACCCTGTGGTATACATCCCCTGAAAAAAGGGCTGGGTGTAAAATGTGATGTCAAATATCTTATAATATTGAGCCAAGCCTAATGCCAATACAAGAGCCAACATCGGATAAAAAACCCAATCTTTATTGTTAATTAAAATATTCAGCCAATTATTGAGGTAAATTAATCCTAGTATACCCAAATGCCATAAAAGAACTGAGACGCCATAGCCATTTAAAAGCAAGACAATGGTAAACGGAATGAAGAAAAAAGCATGAATAAGATTAAAAAACGAAATCCCTGTTTTGCCTAACGTATAATGAACTATAGTATTTCTTAAAATGGGCAAGGTTAATAAAGGCTTTATATTGGTCACCGGCATTTTCTGGAAGAAATACCGAACAACCAAATCAGCAACCCAATAATAAATCAAATAGGTATTCACTACCACCAAAGGATCTTGATGTAAATCTTCCTTAATGAAGAAAAATAAGCCTATTCCGGCCCCAACAAACAACAACATAAAATACAAGGCGGCTAGCCCCATAAATACTTTCAATATCACATTAGTGGCAAAAGAAGCCGAACGAAAAAAAGATTTCCATTCAAGCATAATGAAATGTCGGAACATAAATGTTGGTTTAAGTTTAACTATTAGTTTTTAAAGATAAGAATTTGTTACACTGTTTGTGCTAATTCATATTCGGGGTACGTTTGCCGTAAAAAATGTTCCGCTTTTGACGGAATCAAAAACAAGACTACATATTCCGTCAAAGCCAATACGACTAGCAACACACTAAATACGGCTAAAAACCAAACGGGATAGTGATTCTCTGTCAATCGACAAGCCAATTGTACTACAACATTCAACACTCCAGCAACCGAGCTATACCCAAATATAATATCTTTCAACAACCATCTTTTCCCTGTCTTTGCCGTTTCTTTTTTTTGCATTCGAGTCAATAAAGCCATCCCAATAATAAAGCTCACAATCAAAAACGCTATCATTCCTTGCATAAGCTCATACCCCTCCTGAAAATTCTTCAATAAAGTATAAATAATTGCCATCGATGAAACCGTACCAATGATTTTAGGAATACTGAAAAAAGTTTTCAATTCGTGTAAAACCATCTTGTTGTATTTGCTGTGCAAAGCCCCTTTTCTTTTATTGACTACATCCATAAACCCAAATACGCCAAACTTTTTAAACTCCACTTGCAAAGCCATTTCAAAAGTCAACTTAGGATTAGATTCCCATTGTTGTTCTATGGCATTTGCCAAATGATCAACCAATTCAGTTTGTAAATCATAATATTCTACATAATGCTGACGTGTAAAAACATACAGCCGCTCTATTTGTTCTGCAGTAAGTTTCATCTATAAATAATAGTATTTGTGACGGTAAAATGAACGCAATACTTGGATAAAATAAACCAAATACCCGAGATATAAAAAAGAAAAAACAGTTAAAATATATTCCGAAACCGGTTCTTTGCCAAAAAAAGGCAAAAAGAATAGTTGTAAATAATATAAAAGGGTTAAAATGGTCCCCGCTTTTTCCAAGACATAAAATCGTTTCTTTAAATACACTTGAAAATACCCCACCTGAAACAAGACCAAACTTAAGACCAAAACAAAAAAGAGATTATTAATTGTGAAATTCCTTGAAAAATAGGGGTTCACATCTATATACTTGAAAAAGAAAAACAATACTATTCCCATAAGTAATCTATAGGGTTGAACCATAAAAATAGAGAATTGACACACCGCATCCCAGGAAAAACTCCAACGCGTTTTAGTATTCTTTAAGAGTTCTTTTTTATGTACTCGCATATAGGATTTGAAAGCTTGGTAAAAATCCAATGCCTCTTCCTCCATTTTTTGCTCTACTCCGGTGGCAACATGATCCACCATTTCCTGGCGAGTATCGGCATATATAACGTCACTGCTTTTCAAATACGTATCAATAAATTGTATTTCTTCTTTGGTTAATTTCATATCTAATAGTCTAATTTAGGTTGAACCAATGTTTGCATATTTCGTATAAAATCTTCCAATTCAGCCAAACGATTCACCGTTTCAGTACTCCCCTTTTCGGTCAATTTATAATACTTACGCAATCGGTTATCTACATTTTCTACCTCAACTTCCAAAACCCCCTCGGCCTCCAACTTATGCAATGCCGGATATAAAGCACCTTCGGTAATTTTCAATTCCCCCTTAGTGATTTCCTTTACTTTCTGAGTAATTTCATAACCATACATACGCCCGTTTTCTTCCAATAGTTTCATCAATATGGTAGTTAAACTCCCTTTATACAATTGCGAATTTTTCATTAGTTATTCTACATTTAAAAAACAAATGTATACATAATTTTCTTAGGTATATAAAAAACTTAGGTATAATGCTTTTTTCTGAGATAAAATCCTAATAGACAACAAATCAATCAATCCAATCCCATAGGGATGATATATTGGTAGAAGATGACATTTCGGTTGCACAATAAAAATACCTCGATCCCCAATCCCGTAGGGATGACATA
The DNA here is from genome assembly GCA_024644655.1 of Flavobacterium sp. GTDB lineage: Bacteria > Bacteroidota > Bacteroidia > Flavobacteriales > Flavobacteriaceae > Flavobacterium. The sequence continues at coordinate 3,498 of JAHEHJ010000019.1, read as the reverse complement.
TCGGTAGAAGATGATATACGGGTAAAAGACACATCAATCAATCCAATCCCGTAGGGATGACATATCGGTAGAAGATGATATACGGGTAAAAGACACATCAATCAATCCAATCCCGTAGGGATGAAATATCGGTAGCACAATCAGAAAAACACCTCGCTCCCCAATCCCGTAGGGATGACATATAGGTAGAAGATGACATATTAGGTAAAAGACACATCAATCAATCCAATCCCGTAGGGATGACATATCGGTAGAAGATGACATATCGGTTGCACAATAAAAAACACCTCGATCCCCAATCCCGTAGGGATGATATATCGGTTGAAGATGACATATAGGTAGAAAGGAATTCACCCCACACAAGCTACCCCAACATTTCCTTCTTCTTTTAACACATACCGAATCCCGTTAACCTCTTGGTAAAATGTAATCCCTACAAAGGCAAATCGTTCCCATCCAATTTCTGGTAAAATATCAGGTACAAATTCAAACCCATCTAATGGAACCTTTTTTTCCAAAACCAATGGCGTGGCCAAACACAATTTAAAATTAAGGGTTGAAAAATCAACACCTAACACGCCAAATTGGAGCTCTAAATGGGTGGCAGACTTTGGAAAACGAACTAAATTAATATCAAAATCATTAACGGTAAATACACCGGTCTCCTCATTGTAAATTCCTTTCATGGGCACCACTTCGGACACTTTACAATTCGGATTATAAACAAAATTTCGAAACACTTCTTTTCCTGTTGCTGTCAAAATACCGTGACCAACTGTCCGAGAGCCCCGTGTCGAACTTGAATCATAGTCTTTAATTTCTTGAAATAATTGCATCATCCTACCATGTAAGGTCCCATCGATATAATACTTCAAAAAAGGAATTAACGCAATTCTAAAACCTTTTTTTATTTTGGAGCAATGCCCAAATTCAGAATTATTTTCTCTAACCCTCTCCATGCTTGGCTTGATTTTTATGGCTTTACCTGTAAAACCACCACCTGCTTTTCGAGCAACTGCCTTACCTTTTCTAATATAAAAATTCACCCCTTCCAAGGTGCCTACTAACGGAAGAATTCCTTTTTGTGTGGCCATATCTTAAATGTATTAATGAATATAAAATTACAAAATAATTAGATATATACCGTATATATGTCGTATATATGTCGTGTTTATGTCGTGTATATACCGTATTAGATTTATATAAACGCCTCTCGAATCCCTTTTTGAATATAGAAATACCCCTTACGCAAACCAAAATACTCAAACAACTTTAAAGACTTAATCAGACCGATTTTCTTTACTACCTTTGCTAAAAAATATTTTCAATGTCATCGTTTTATAAATTACAAATCAAAGAAGTAAAACGCGAAACGCCTAGTGCTATTTCTGTTGCTTTTACGATTCCGGCCGAATTACAACCCTTGTATCAATTTACGGCTGGCCAATATGTCAATCTCAAATTAACCCTAGACGGGCAAGAAATACGACGGGCCTATTCAATCTGTACTGCTCCTAAAAGTGGTGATTTACGCATCACTATTAAATCGGTAAGTAACGGTCTCTTCTCCAAATTTGCCAATGAAAACCTAAAAGCTGGTGATATTCTAGAAGTAAGTCAACCCGAAGGAAGATTTACATTTGAACCCAGCGCCGACAGACAAAAAAACTATGCTGGTTTTGCAGCAGGTAGCGGAATAACTCCTATAATGTCTATCCTGAAATCGGTACTCGAAAGTGAATCCAACAGTACCTTTGTATTGGTTTACGGAAACAAATCTCCTGAACAAACCATATTTCATGCCGAACTTCATGACCTTCAATTACAATATGTGGGACGTTTATTTGTGCACTATGTATATAGCCAAGCCAAAGTAGATAACGAATTATTTGGTCGAATTGATAAGGCTGCGGTTAATTTTGTCCTCCACACCAAACACAAAGAAAAAGAATTGGATAAATTCTATTTGTGTGGTCCAGAAGACATGATTAATACAATCACTTCGGTCCTAAAAGAAAACAATGTAGCAGAAAAGAACATCAAATTTGAATTGTTCTCTACAACACCTACTGCAAACACTTCAGCTTCTTCCCAAGACGGCCATACTAAAATTACAGTTTTAGTAGATAGTGAAGAAACAACCTTTGAAATGTCACAAAAACAAACTGTGTTAGAAGCTACTTTAAAACAAGGTATTGATGCACCCTATTCTTGTCAAGGTGGGATTTGTAGTTCATGCTTAGCCCGAATTACTAATGGAACAGCAGAAATGAAAAAGAATGCTATCCTTACAGATAGTGAAGTGGCAGAAGGTCTTATACTTACTTGTCAAGCACATCCAACTTCCTCTGAATTAAGTATTGATTTTGATGATGTTTAAATAAAACACTATACCATTAAAAACGCCTCAATAGAGGCGTTTTTAGTTTAATATACTTTGTAGCGTAGCAACAACTGTTTCAGGTAAAATAGTTCGCATTACCTGTTCGTATCCAGCTACCTTTTTATTTCCATAAACCGAGGTAGGCAAAAAAGGATACTGTTCTCGATCGGATGTCAAACAAGATGACATCGGTTGACCAAATGGAACAAACCCCGCATACGGATGGGTGGCACCCCATAAGGTTACTACGTGTACTCCAAGCATTGCGGCTATATGGGCATTTCCGCTATCCATAGACAACATCACATCCAAATGGGATATCAATTCCAACTCTTGTGAAAATGAAACCTTACCAGCAACCACAATACAATTAGATCTTGTTCCTGCTAAAGTGTGCAATTGAGCTATTTCTGCAGACCCACCACCAAATAAAAACAACGTATTTGTAGTTTGTTGTGCTAAAGTATCTATAACCTTTTGCATCAAATCCAATGGATATACTTTGCCCTCATATTGAGCAAATGGTGCTATACCTATCCATCGTTGCGTTCCTTTTATTCCCGTTAGGGAAACTACTTCTGATGTTAATGTTTTCGCTTCTGGAAAAACAGGCTGAGATAAATCTACCGAAAATCCAAGCTGTTTTAAAGTAGCTACATGTCTTTCGGTCATGGGTTGCAAGGGTTCAAGGGTTTTACTAGCAATTCGAGTCAATGCTTTTTTTTCAGCCCGTCCTTTATCAGTAGCCGCAACAGGTATTCCGCTCCAAGAAAAAAAAGTACGGACTACTTGAGACCGCAATACATTGTGCAAATCAGCAACGGCATCTACGCCTAATTTCTTTAATTCCTTATACAAACGCAGCAGACCCAAAAAACCTTTATGACGACCCTTTACATCAACCGCAAAGAAAACAACCTGAGGAATGCCTTCAAAAAAAGGTTTGAAAAAGGGTCTAGAAACTACCGTGATTTTTAAACTCGGGTGTTGTAGTGCCAATGCTCGTATAACAGGAACCGTCATCGCAACGTCGCCCATGGCAGACAATCGGATGACGGCTATATGTGTAATGGTTTTAGACAAAGTGTCTGGCTTATTTCTTGTTTTGATACAAA
>JAHEHJ010000157.1 GCA_024644655.1 Flavobacterium sp. | reverse complement strand
AACCTGATGTATCTGGTTTTCATCGCAATGTTAGCTTTAAATATGTCCAAAGAAGTATTATCAGCTTTTGGATTGATGAATGAAAAATTTGATGCGGCAAATACAAGTGCTGAATCGATGAATGCAAGTATGTTACAAGCTTTAGATAAAAAAGCTAGTGAAGATGCGCACTTCGTTCAAGCGGCAGCTGAAGCTAAAAAAGTAGCGAGTATTTCTAAAGAGTTTTATACGTTTTTAGGAACTTTGAAAGTTGATGCAACTGAAGGTGTTGAGATAGACAAAGAAACAGGCAAGTTGCCTTATGAGGCTATGGATAAGGGTCACACTATTGACGAAGGTTGGTTTGAAGGTGATGGGTATTCTAAAAAAGGAAATGAGATTGTATCAAAATTTTCAAAATATGTAGCTGATATGAAAGCTGCTGCTGGAAATGATACTAAATTAAAAGGTGTTTTTACTGAAATTGAAAGTAAATTCAACACCGCTGATGTGAAAGACCATGAAGGAGTAACTAAAAAATATTTAGACTATCACTTCAAAGGATTTCCTGCAATTGCTTCGTTGACTAAATTAACTTCGTTTCAAAATGATGTAAAGAAAGCTGAGGCGGATATTTATAGTATCTTATTAGGAAAAGCGGCTGTTGAAGCGTCTTCTATGAAAAACTTTACTGCTTTGGTAGTATTAGACAAAAATGCATATTACCAAGGTGAAAAAGTAACGGGTAAAGTAGTATTAGGGAAATATGATGCTAATACGAAACCTACTTCATTCCAAGGTCCTGGTAATAGTAAGTTAGAAAATGGTCAAGCCATTATCTCTTTGACAGCAGGTGGTGTTGGAGAACAAAAAATTAACGGTAAGTTTACCTTCGTTCAAGATGGAGAAACCATTCCGTTGGCATTTGAAGGAAAGTATGTTGTAGTTCCTCGTCCGAACTCAGCAACTATTTCAGCTGATAAGATGAATGTGGTGTATAGGGGTGTTGCTAATCCAATATCCATTTCATTTGCTGGTGTTGCAGCAGATAAAGTAACTGCTAGCGCTCCGGGTTTAAAATCTGTAGGTGCAGGTAAATACGTGATGAATCCAGGTGCAGGTAATGAAGCAGTAATTAATGTTACTGGAACGTTGCCAGATGGTTCTAAAGTTTCAGATAAAAAGACGTTCAGAATTAAAGGAATTCCAGGTCCAGTAGGAACAATTAGAGGCGAAATGGGTGTAGTAAAAGGACCTAAAACAAGTTTAGAAATTTCTACTGTAGGGGCTAAATTAGTTGATTTTGACTTTGAAGTAGGACTAGATGTAGTTGGATTTAACTTTAAAGTGACAGGACAACCTACAGTAGTAGTTCCAGGGAATAAATTGAATGCACAATGCAAAGCAGTATTGGCGAAAGCAGGAAGAGGAGATCAAGTAACTATTTCTGAAATTAAAACTAAATTAGTGGGTGCAGGAAGTTATATGTTGCCAAGAACGGCTCCAGTAATTTATGAAATACAATAATAAGTAGAATAACAAACTACTCAATATATTCAAACATGATGAACGTTAGAAGTTTTTTAATAGCTATTTTTTCAATCAGTTGTAGTGTAGCCTCTTTTGGACAGTCGAATTTGCTTAACGCAAAATCACCAAGTCAAATAGGGGTCAAATCTACAGGTCAATTGAAATCGGATAATGACAAACCCTTAGCATACGGGTATGTTCATGATAGAGACATTTTGATGAGTAGAACTACTTGGGAGATTATTGACTTGGGAGAAAAAATTAATTTTCCATTGTATTTTCCAATTGATACGGCTAATGTAGGTCCAGAAAGACGTTCATTGTACGATGTATTGATTAAAGGGATTAAAAAAGGGAAAATTACCGAAGTATACACCGATAGTTATTTCAATACTAAAAAATCATTCAAAGATATCAAAGCGTCTTTGTCTCGAATAGATACTACCGATGCAGGTAGAGAACAATTGAATGCAGGTTCTAAAATCTCTCCAGAGTACATTGTACAACAAGATTTGACTTCGCAAGATGTTACTCAATACAAAATCAAAGGATTATGGTATTTTGACAAACGTCAAAGCGAATTGAAATACCGTTTGTTAGGAATTTGTCCGGTAACGCCAGATGTATATACCATGAACAGTGAAGATCCCGATTTTATCGAGTTGTTTTGGGTATTCTTTCCAGATGCTAGAGAGACTCTATATGACGCTAAAGCATTTAATGAGAAAAATTCGTCAATGCCAATATCTTTCGATCAAATATTAAATTCACGCCGTTTTAATAGTATTATTTATAAAGAGGAAAATGTTTACGGCGACAGAGATATTAAAGATTACATGAAAGACAATGCACAGAATCAGTTGTTAGAATCAGATCGAGTGAAAGATAAGATTCGTAGTTTCGAACAAGATATGTGGAATTATTAAGAATTGATTCATAAAAAATAATATAAACTCTTACCGAAAGGTAGGAGTTTTTTCTTTTAAAGTCCTTACTTTGTACTATTCAAAATTGCGTTATGATTGATTATTTAATTGTAGGTTGCGGATTGGCTGGAATTTCATTTGCCGAAAAAGCGTTGCAGCACAACAAAACGATTCTGGTGGTAGATAATGATTCGCAAAACTCCTCTAAGATTGCGGGAGGTTTGTATAATCCGGTGATTTTAAAGCGTTTTAGCGAAGTTTGGGAAGCGCAAGCCCAATTGGCCACTATGAATGAATTTTATGCCCAATTAAAGCTTAAAATAGAGAAACAATTTGATTATAAAATGCCTATTGTAAGAAAGTTTTTTTCTGTGGAAGAACAAAACAATTGGTTTGCGGCTTCTGATAAACCGGCGCTAGCTCCTTTCTTATCTACGCAATTGCATTTCAAAGATTACAAAGGCATTACAGCGCCTTTTGGTTATGGAGAAGTATTGCATACGGGTTATGTAGACACCGCTTCATTATTGTCAGCCTATCGAAATTATTTAGCAGAAAATCATTGGTTTCGCCAAGAATCATTTGATTATCCTGCGATTATTTTTGAAGAAGATAATGTTCGTTATAAAGACATTCAAGCCAAGCATATTGTTTTCGCAGAAGGTTTTGGATTGCATACCAATCCGTATTTCAATCAATTGCCGCTAGATGGCACCAAAGGCGAGTTATTTATTATCAAAGCACTTGACTTAGATTTGGATGTGATTGTGAACACCAGCGTCTTTATTTTACCTTTAGGCAATGACTTGTTTAAAGTAGGTGCAACTTACAATTGGAAGGATAAAACGGATTTACCTACAGAGGAAGGAAAAACAGAGTTGGTAGAACGAATACAAGAAATTATTAGTTGTGATTTTGAAATTGTCACTCACTTTGCAGGCGTGCGGCCAACGGTTCGAGATAGAAGACCATTGGTAGGAACTCATGCCATTCATAATAGGATTCATGTATTGAATGGTTTAGGAACCCGAGGAGTGATGCTCGGGCCGTCCATGGCAAAAGCCTTATATGATGCAATCGAAAACAAAATTCCTTTGCATAAGGAAATTGATATTCAGCGATTTACAAATAAAAAAAAATAAATATTTACTCTTTAGACGCATTCGGGTCATACGAAATAAACATATTGATGTAGATATTTCTCGCCCAACGCAAAACAAATGGAAAAGAAACAACAAGTGTTCCGATGATGGTAATAAAAGAATTTACTAGATTAAGCCCAACAAAAACGTGAGCAATAATAAATGCTGCTACACCTACTGCTACGTTCAAACCATAACTCACATACATAGCGCCATAAAAGAACGAAGGTTCTATTTGATATTTCAAACCACAATGGCTGCAATTTTCATTCATTTTCAGCACATTTCCAAGATGTAGCGGATTTTTATCCACATACATGCTTTCATTTTGACATTTAGGACAACTTCCTGTTAAAATACTATTTAGTTTGGATCCTTTTTTTAACATTTGCAAAAATTTTTAACAAAGGTACATTTTTTTGAAAGTACCAATGTAACATTAGTCACAAACTATGCTTAATATACACAATTTGTCCGTTTCATTCGGAGGTTCTTATTTATTTGAAGAAGTTACTTTTCGCCTTGGTGCCGGAGACCGAGTAGGTCTTGTAGGTAAAAATGGTGCTGGAAAATCGACCATGCTAAAAATCTTAGCGCGCGATTTTGCTCCAGATTCAGGAAGTATTGCCCAAGAGAAAGAAATTCGAATGGGATTTCTTCGTCAAGACATCGATTTTGAACAAGGAAGAACGGTTTTGGAAGAAGCGTATGAAGCGTTTACCGAAATTAAAATTGTCGAAAAAAAGCTAGAAGAAATTAATCATCAATTGGTCACTCGAACCGATTATGAAAGTGAAGAATATTCCCAAATCATTGAAGATTTATCTGATTACACACACCGATTTGAATTATTAGGCGGTTACAATTATGTGGGAGATACCGAAAAAATTCTGTTAGGTTTAGGTTTCAAACGCGAAGTGTTTCATAATCAAACGGAGACTTTCTCAGGAGGTTGGCGCATGCGTATTGAGTTGGCTAAATTATTATTACAATCCAATGATATTTTGTTGCTGGATGAGCCAACAAACCACTTGGATATTGAGAGTATCATTTGGTTGGAAGGGTTTTTACGCAATTTTCCTGGGGTTGTGGTGATTGTTTCTCACGATAAAATGTTTTTGGATAATGTGACCAATAGAACTATCGAAATTTCACTTGGAAAAGCCTACGATTTCAACAAACCCTATTCGCAATATTTAGAATTGCGTCATGAAATTCGCGAAAAGCAATTGGCTACCCAAAAAAATCAGGCTAAAAAAATTGAAGAAACGGAAAAGCTAATTGAGAAGTTCCGTGCCAAAGCATCCAAAGCTTCAATGGCGCAATCGTTAATCAAAAAATTAGATAAAGTAGAACGTATTGAGGTGGACGAAGACGATAATTCAGTGATGAATATTTCCTTCCCAGTATCAAAAGAGCCAGGTAGAGTAGTAGTGGAGGCGGAGAATGTAACCAAAAGCTACGGCGATAAAACCATTCTAAAAGACATCAATTTACTCGTAGAACGCGGTAGTAAAATTGCCT
>JAHEHJ010000134.1 GCA_024644655.1 Flavobacterium sp. | reverse complement strand
CTAAATAAAGAGCCTGTAATACTAGCTACAAAACCCTTTGTAAGACCTCAAAACAAGACGTCTAACACAATTGCTGAACTTCCAGCAATGAAGGTCTTAAATCAAAGATTTGAAGTCGAAACCAGGGGCTCAAAAGAGGTTCATGAGTTAACTAGTGAAAGCTTCAAGGATTTGTTGTCTGGATACTTTATAGCCACCGATTACATCCATCAGCTTTGGCTTGAGCACCCCTTCAACTTGATACTGACAGATGATTTGAAACGGCATTATGGAAAAAATAAGAACCTAGAAGGATTCATTAGGTTAAAGCAGATCCCTGAGATTTACATCAAGGCTAAAACAACAAAGAAACACGCTACAGGTATTCTTATCCATGAGATCGCTCATGATCGTTGCGAACAGGAAGCTAGACTTAAAAAAGTCAAATACCAAAGCCATGGAAAGGAATTTAAAAGACATTTAAATCGTTTATTTGCACCCTTAATTGTAGATGATCAACATTATTCAAAATTTAAAGACATTAGCAAGCATTTACGATATGATGCTAGAAAATATTCGCCTCCATTAAGTCTTTGTGAGTAGGTTATACCATTCAATTTATTCTCATCTCCCTTTCAGGTAATAAATGTTCCCAGAGTTTCATCTTCCAATGATCATAAATTTCTTGGGTAGAAAACAATTCTCCATCTAAACCTAATAATTCATCAAAGTCAACATCAAATAATGGATCAATGCAATAAGATAAAGAATAAGGATGATTAGATAACTCTATAAAGCCCCATTTAACGCCCACAGCAAAGGTTATATGGGCTATATAATTTGGTGGACTATTTTCTTCCATTACATCTTTACTAATAATCTCCACTTCATTTAAGAAATTATAGTCATTCGTTTCTTGGAAAATTGCTTCCATAATTCTTCTTAATTGTTCTTGTGGAAGTCTGTAGACATCAAATTTAACTTCATCTGATGCTAAATATCGATTTCTATGTTGCAGCAATTCAGGATGCTCCAAATAAATTTTTTCAAAGGGAACATCGGAAATCAAATCCATTACATAGTCAACAAAATTATTAACAGTTGAAATGACTTCTATATTTAAGTGGCTTAATTTATGTTTGAAGTTTAATTCCAAGTGCTCAATTCTACTTATTGTATAGATACCCATCAACTCAAAAATTAGTCTATGTTTTGATATACTTTGATCATTTTCAATATTTTCTTCATTTGAGCCTGAAGGAGATTCGTAAGAAAAAGTTTGTATAAATTCTGATAGACTTTGGTCTATGTTATAAATAGAGCTGCTCGCTTGAAAACAAATTAGTTCAATTAAATTTTTTACCGTCACATTAAAATATGTATTCTCGAAAACTCCTTCAATCAAAATGCCATCATCAATAAATAGTTCTGCTTTAGACTCTATAGGGTTATCTATAATTAACAAATAACGGATCAAGAATTCCCTGAAAGATTCTTTCGTATGTATCCTGTGAACTTTGGTTAAATTCATTAAATACCATAAGACATCCAGCTGAACTTCAGAATATTTTTCAAGTATTTCAGGAGCTACATTATGCGTAAACTTACCTATTGTGTTAAATGACATAAATGCGTTTATGTTTGTTACATGTTTTATATGGACCAATTAAATTAATTGGCTTATTGCTGAAAATTTATTTTAATTAGAATCTTAAAAAATTGATCATCAATGCAATATAAAGTCTGCCGTTTGTCTGTCTCTGAATTCCTCCTTTGGATAGCTTCAGTTACACCGTGATGAATCTCAAAGAATTCATTTATCGCTTTAATATCTCTAGATCGTTGCTGCCTCGTAGTTTCAAAAGAGTTACTCTTGATATCCAACAGTTCGTTCATCTGATTGGTGGACAATGTTGTTTCTTTACCATTCATTTGGAAATGCTTCAGAAGGTGGGTCAAATGCTGAGGTAAATCCTGGATTCTTTCTGATTTCTTAAACCAAAGGTATTTTCTCTCGAACTTCTTCATTCGAAGGAAAAAATATAGGGCAATCAAAACTGAAAGTAATAATGCACCAGCGACAACTGTGAGCCAAGGGAACTCGATTTTCTCAATATAAAGCTTACCAACCTCTCTAGTATCACCGAATAGCTCTTTAACGGTTATGGAATCTATAACCACACCTTGATTCTCCTTGCGATAGATGAAAAGTTGGCCTTTGTCTCTTATAATCTCATTCGACCCCAGTTTGAGTTGGTTGTTTGAGCCTTCATACAGTAGAATGCGGTTTCCAATTGGATCAAGTATGTAAACATTTGGCTTGTCTCCGTCTAAGTAGATGAAAAATCCATCTAACCAATTTTTAGCCTTTGAAATCTGATCTGTAAATAACTGGGTATTAATGAATCCCAATTCACGCCAAAGATGTGTTTTAAGATCTAGAGCATAAAACGACTTTTTACTAAACGCATTGTCCTTGAACTCTTCATAACCACCTAGGCTGTAGAATGTATCATTGCCCTTACTATAGCCTCCGAAATTCCATTCTAGACTCTTGGGCCCGTTGTTCTTTAAGTAAACCTTCTCCCATTCCTTATGCTTCAAGTCAAAGTGAATCACGGTGCTGTTTGTGTTCCAGAAGCCTTCCCCTCCGATGGAATACAACGTATCGTTCCTGACAAATGAAAAGGAGTGAAAGTTAAAACCTCTAAAAAACGTATTGTCTATACGTTTGAACTGTTTATAGCTGGAATCCAAAGAAAATACAAGCCCGGTGCCTGGAACATTGAAGAGGTAGCCGGATTTTAACTTGTGAGCATGAATGTTGTATTCAGCTGGAAAATCAGAAAGGTCTACACCAATAAGTTCAACCTTGTTAGCATCTTTCCATTGACCTGGCCTTACTTCTTGCTGAAACTTACCAGAAATCAAATCAAGCTGGTTGTGGAGATGCCTATTATTATCAGCCCATTGGATTATGTGGTGATCTGTATTCCCCTCGAAGTGCAATGGAAACAAAGTACACAAAAATAGTACCCCAAACATTTTTGTTAGGTAGTGCATCATTCTAAACTAAATAAAGTTATGAAAAAGCGTTTTTTTGATTAATTCAATTTTAGTGTAGTTGAAGTAAAATAGCAAGAAATATTGCGGATATATTAGTCTAAAACATAATAATACTTAAAACTGAAAGTTAAATCTGCTCTAACTTTAAAAAAGTTTTTAAATTCAATTGCTTGTAAGGTTTTGGAATTTTAAATTTTAAATATGATACATCTGCAAGTTATTTTACAAATACATTATCAAAATTGTACTTAAAATGAAATTTTCAAACGCTTACAGCTTATTTAGAACACTATTTGAAAGAAGTTTATTAACAGGTTTTAGAATTGAACCTATTGAAACGTTTTATGGCGTAATGATGGAGTTAGCTGTTGAAACCAAAATTGAACAAGCTAGATTTGTCAAATTGGTAAAAGAAATATTTGAAGATTGGAGGAGGGAAACAGAAAAAGCGATTTATCCGAGCAATTATGATTGTAGATTATATCTTAATGATAAGGGTGATTTATGCTTTTCTGTAGATGCTATTCATGATTTACAAGAGTACCATTGCGATGAAAATTTGATTGAGTCAATATTGCAAATAATAATAGTTGAACTTGATTTAGGAAAAATAGTAGAACAAGACGAAGGTTTTGAATACCAATTTGAAATTACCCTTAAATTAGAAGTAGTGGACTTTGGTTTAGACAAATTTGATTTTACTTTATTTAGTATCAATAGTTGTAACGACGACCCTAAAGTTGCCAAGAAAATAAATGACCTAATCAACCTTCATATTAAATCCATTGGCTTGGAAAACCTCCAAAAATCTATAGTAGGATATTTTAAAAATCTTCATGATGGTAATTCAGACTATCATGGAATTTGCATCGTGATAGAAAACAATGACATAGATACATTCCATGGAGTTGGTGCTGATGTTGATGAGAATTTAAAAGATTTTCTAATAAATTATCCCTTGAAGTTTGCCCTAGATCTAGAAAAAATTGAGAAAAATTTAAAACTATAGATAGGTCATTTGTTGCAATCACAAAATCTTTTTAGCAAGACTCAGAAAAGTATTAACACTTCAAAATTGAAGTTCCTCATAATAAATTAACCCTTTTTGATCGTAATGATACGATATACCTTAAACATAAAAAAAATGAAACAGATAACAGATTACGCTGGAAAAATTATTGCTTTAATGGAGTACGGATCTACCCAGGATAAGATCTACACTGGTGCACTTCGCTACCTGGGCTATTATGACAAATATCTGGATAAAACCTACAGTAGTACAGGAAAATATATTGGACCCGGTAACCAACTTATGACATTAATTAGTTAGGACTCATTGTCCGAGACTATTCTAAATTATATACAAAAATTATTTATCGATGAAATATACGAATGCCTATGCCTTAATAAAAGAACTTGTTAGAAGAAATCTATTGCACGGCTTTCGTAATGAGATTGGGTGGAATAAGTATGGATGCAAAGGTATTTTTACTGTTTTTGATATTCGCATTGATGAACCTGAATTCTTGATTGAATGGATAAAATTAACCTTAAAAGATTTTCTTGACAAACATGCTTCTTTTTATTTAGAATGGTATGGATGTTTTTCTATTAATGTTAATGAAGATGTTTACCTAGGTATAGATTGTTATGTAGATCTTCAGGAATATTATAATGTAAATATAATTAGGGATTTAATTCGCATTCTTGTTAAAGAGTTGTCCTTAGAAAAATATGATGACGGTGAGGGATGTGAAGAATATGATTATCAGTTAAATTTTACAATGAAATCCAATGATATTGATAAAAGAATATATCGATTTTATAATTTTATATTCAAGAGTTATCAATTAGATTCGACTCTTCAGAAACAAATAAATAGGGATATCGAAGATCAAATAGCATCTATAGGATTAGAAAATATTCAAAAAAATCTGATTGATTATTTTATAAATCTATATAAAGGATATGATGATTTACCTTATTCAGAAATTTTCCTTAACATTGATGATTATGGAGCTATGAATCGTGTTTCCCAATTTGTCGGAACGGAAATACAAACTCCTGAAAATTTCAGAGAATATTTGGAAAATATTTCAATCGATTTTGAGCTAGATTTTGATGAAATTGAGAAAAATGCATTTGGCTTCCTTAACGATTAAACATTTATGAACGATATTATTTGTCCCAACTGTAAGAAAGCCTTTAAGGTAGATGAAGCAGGCTTTGCTAGTATCTTAAAGCAAGTGAGAGATCACCAATTTGAAGAGGAACTGCAAAGTCGCATGGATCTAGCAAACAAAGAGAAGGAAAGTGCAGTACAATTAGCAGTAGCCAATACCAAAAATGCTTTACAAGAACAAGTTGCTCAAAAGGATAAAGAACTTGTAGAACTTAACGCAAAAGCAGAATTATACTACACAGAAAAGCTAACTCAAAAGGACACTGAAATATCCAAGTTAAAATCACGGATTGAGAATGTAGATGTTGAAAAAGAGCTTGCAGTTACCTTGGCAGTTCAAAAAGTGGAGAAGGAAAAGGACACACTTGCGAATGCTTTAGCTACCAAGGACCTAGAAAAGGAAAACCTAGAAAATTCTCTCAAGAATCAGTTTAACACAGAACTTCAGTTGAAGGAAGCTATCATTAAATATAAGGATGAAGAGATTGCCCGTGTCAAAGAAATGAAGCAAAAGCTCTCTACGAAAATGCTTGGTGAGACCCTTGAGCAACATTGTGAAGTAGAGTTCAACAAGCTTCGTGCAACAGCTTTTCAGAAGGTATACTTTGAGAAAGACAATGACTCCAGGTCTGGAAGCAAGGGAGATTTTATCTATCGTGAAAACGACCAGGCTGGCAATGAAGTTTTGTCAATTATGTTTGAAATGAAGAATGAAGGAGATGAAACTGCTACCAAAAAGAAGAATGAAGATTTTTTGAAGGAACTTGATAAGGATCGTAATGAGAAGAAATGTGAATATGCCATACTTGTCTCTTTGTTAGAAACAGATAATGAATATTATAATACTGGCATCGTAGATGTCTCCCACAAATACAATAAAATGTACATAGTGCGTCCTCAATTTTTTATTCCAATCATAACTCTACTCCGTAATGCAGCAATGACCTCCATGCAGTACAAAGCTGAATTAGCGTTAGTTAAAAGCCAAAATATAGACATCACCAACTTTGAGGAAAAAATGAACACCTTCAAGGAAGGCTTTGCGAGGAACTATGATCTTGCTAGTCGCAAATTTAAAGATGCTATAGATGGCATTGATAAGACGATCAAAGAGCTAGAGAAGACAAAGGCAGCACTTTTATCCTCTGAAAACAACCTTCGTCTAGCTAATGAGAAAACAGAGGACCTTACGATAAAGAAGTTAACGCATAATAACCCTACAATGAAGGCTATGTTTGATGATCTCCAATAAAAATTAGTCTAACTGAAAACCAACCTCATAAGAGTTAAAATCTAAGATTTAAAAAAAATTAATTTTTTCAAGTTTTATCTGCAACTTTAAAGTTAGACTACAATAAATAGGGCTGATACTAAAATGCCCAATATAAAACTATATGTTAACTGGAGAATTAAAGAGTAAGATAGATCGAGTTTGGGAAACCTTTTGGACAGTGGATATGCTAATAAATAATGTAGCTTAACTTATTCTCCAATTTTTGTTATCACATCCACAATTGTAAATTTTCGATTTTTTTAATTAACTCAATGGCCCGAATTTAGGGGAGCGTTACATGTTAATAAAAATTAGTGAGCATTTGACAGGAAATATAATCTTTAAAAAGTAAGAAAAATGAGTACCTATTCAATAAAAGATATTTCATCAACAGCAGACCGCTTTAAGCTATACACGTTAATGTGTAATGCCAATGAATTGGAGGATAAAATTGTTTTTGTGAAATCTCAAAATATTAATGTCATCAATATTGGTAATGAAATGGCAACTTACATCGATGGCTTAGATGATTTTAGTTACCTAAATATTGATGTGTACGATTACTGCAAAAAGCTTTTAAATAAATACAAAACAAAAGTAAACGGTTCGGGTAATGATGCAGTAGCCATATACAATTTGGGCATTTTATTGGAACCGGCACTTGAGTTAAATGCTTTGCAACTTTTTAAAGAGTTTTCAAAATCAACATCATTAATAATAATATGGGATAATCAAACCGACATTCCTGATAGATTAGCCTGGCCTTCACAAAAAAACAATTTCTTTTTAGATTTTTCAGAATCGCAATTAAAAAAACTGCAATATGCAATATAAAGAACTCATACAATTTGAACCGATCACTACGGTGGTAAAACTGGTAAATGCTAGTGAGTTATCAGTAGCAGAAAATCTTGTGAAAACTTTTGTTTTCTCTAAGAAAATGCACGAGGATTTAAGAGAAATCATCATCAAGAATCTTGTAACAGAGCCAAACTATGAAACCAAAGGTATTCAGGTAGTGGGTAGTTATGGTACGGGTAAATCTCACTTAATGTCGCTGGTATCAGCTATTGCGGAAAATTCTGATTTGGTTAAACATATTCAGAATGAAGACTTGAAGAAAGAGTTCAAAGCCATTGCTGGAAAATATAAAGTACTCCGTTTTGAAATAGGCACAGACAAACCATTAAAAGACATTGTATTTGCCCAGATAGAAAGGTTTTTGAAAAATGAAGGTGTCAACTTTAAGTTTGATGCTGATTCCCATTTCAGTTGGAAAGAATTGATTCAACAGATGATGGCTGAGTTTGAAACTAAATTTCCAAAGCATCATTTTCTTATTGTTATTGATGAGTTGCTTGAATACCTAAAAGGTAGAAAGCCAAATGAACTACACAATGATTTAATGTTATTGAGACAATTAGGCGAAGCTTGCGATAATTCTCGTTTCAAGCTGATGTTTGGTGTGCAGGAATTATTGTATCGTTCACCGGAATTTCAGTTTCAGGCAGATATGCTTAATAAAATTGAAGACCGATATTCTGACTTAAATATCACCAAAGAAGATGTATCGTTTGTAGTAAAAGAACGTTTGCTAAAAAAGGATATTCTTCAAAAGGGAAAAATCAGAGAACATCTTTTGAAATTCGCTCACCTTTTCGAAGGTATCAATACTAACTTAAACGAATTTATTGATCTTTTTCCTGTTCATCTTAATTATGTAAGCTACTTTGAGAAAATCAAACATGGGAAAAGTCAACGTGAAATATTGAAAGTACTTTCTGTAAAGTTTGAAGATATTTTAGAAAAAGAAGTCCCTACAAATAATCCAGGTTTAATCACTTACGATACTTATTGGGCTGACTTAGCAAGCAATCCTGCTATGCTTGCCATACCTGATATACGAATGGTTCGTGACAAGGTAGATATTATAACAGGTAGAATAACTAATCATTTTATTGGTGCTAGGGCTAACAGAAAAGACATTGCTCAAAGCATAGCTCAAGCTTTGGCAATTCGTATTTTATGTGATGATTTAGATAAACGAAATGGAGCAAGTGCACATAGTTTAAAGGAAGATTTATGTGTAAGCATCCCTAATGTGGATGAACCTGAATTGCTATTGGCCGCAATTGATAGTACAGCCAAACAGTTGGTTACCGCTACCGCAGGTCAATATGTAGATCAAGATACAGTAAGTTCCGATTTTTATATTCGTACAGAAGGCGGCATCAACATTCAACAACTAATTCGTGACTATGCTGATGAAGTAATTAGAAGAGATATTGACCAAGCAGACCAATACTATTTCGACTTCCTGCAATATGTATTAGAAATTCAACAAGATTCTTACCGTTCTGGTTTCAAAATTTGGCAGCACTCCTTAGAATGGCTAGATAAAAAGAGTTTCCGTTTAGGGTATATCTTTTTTGGCAATCCCAATGAACGAAGCACCACAGAACCCATTCAGCAATACTATATTTTCTTCTGTCCATTGTTCAATTCTATCAATAGAAACGATGAATCAGACGAGGTGTATTTTGATGTAGCAGGTTTATCAGATGAATTTAAAGATGTCATCTGTTTATACGGTGCAGCCAAAGCAAAACATGCTTCAGCACCTACCAATCAAAAAGCGTTATTCAGCAGTCAAATTGAGGAATACCAGCGTAAAGCCATTTCATTATTCGATAAAGAGTATGCCGATAAAACTAAAGTGATTTACAAAGGCGACAGTAAAACACTAAAGTCTTTTCCGCTTCCAGGTGAAGGCTCTACCAAAGAAATGATTTTCCGTACTGTGGCAGCCAAAGTGTTGAATAAGGCATTCAACGATAAATTCCCTCACTATCCTGCATTTACCGATTTGCAACTGCCTTTATCAAAAGACAATTATGCAGGTTCAATCAATGCTGCTTTGAAGAAAATCACAAATCCATCCAACCCTAATAGGAATGGTGAAGCCATATTAAGTGGACTGGGTTTGTGGAGTGGTCAAAACATTGTTAGCGACAACAGCAAATATGCCGAGAGCATAAAGAAGAAAATGAAAGAGGCAGGTGGTGCAGCAGTGTTAAATAGGTCCGACATTATTTGGGCTCATTATGCTCCTGCAAACCTTTGGTACTCGGTTGATTTTAACATCGACTACCAACTAGAGTTTATTGTATTGGCAGCATTAGCATATAAAGGTGATATAGAAATAAATTGGTCAGGAAGCAAAAACCTTGCTGCTACGAATATTGAAACAGTGCTTTCACTCACCGATGAAGATTACTTCACTTTCCAGCACATCAAGCAGCCACAAGGTATTCCAATTAAAAACCTAAAGGCTTTGTTTACCTGTTTGGGCTTGCCCGATTATACATCTGAATTGGAAAAGCCTGAAACCATCAGCAAAATTATTACCGAAGCCAAAACAAAAGCAGAACGAGTAGTAAAAACAAAAGCTACTGTGTCGCAAGGATTAAAATGCCGTAATGTGTCATTACTAAATGATGCAGATAGTGCAAGTATGAAAACAGAATTGGAAGCATTAGGCAATATGCTAGATAGCATACAGTCCTACAATTCTTATGGAAAATTAAAGGCATTCAAATTTACCGAGCAGGAATTAACTACAACTTTTAAGGCTTGGCCTCATTGTGACTTAGTAGATAAACTGCAAGCCAAAGCAGAGAAGTTTGAGAAAATGATAGGCTATCTCTACACTGCACAATCTTATGTGGTTGAGCAAGAGAAACCATTGTTTGATGAAATGAAAACTGCTATTGATCAATTACCAGATGTATTAGCAAGCAACAAAGAAGCAGATATTAAAAAATATGAAGCATTGCTTAATTCACTGATTGACCACTATGCCGATTATTACCTAAACCAATACACCAAATGCCGATTGTCTAAACAAGATGATTTGGCAAAAGTGAGGATATTAGGAAGTGAGAAAAAACGTATTTGCGACATCATTAAAGATTCTGAATTTATCACAGCTACCGAATACCAGAATTGGGTAAACAGCATCACTTCACTTCGTGAAGCCGATGCCTCATTAACTAAGGCAAAAGTTTTGGTAGAACCTTACCACGATTTTAATCCACGAGAATATTATGGCAAACCAACTTTCAACATCCATCAGTTAGAAGAGCAATTGGATAATATTTTAGATAAATGGACCACAGCCATGCGTTCTGTTTTTAAAGACCCATCGGTGCAGGAGAACATGGATATTTTAAACAATAACGACAAGCAATTGGTAGAAGATTTTAGAAGTAGCAAAGTAGAACTAACTGCTGATAATGCTTCAAGGCTAAGAAACTTAATAGCACAGTTTGCACAAGGTATTGATAAAGTAGAAATAACAATGGAGGATATACGCAAGCAATTGAGTAAACCATTAACACCGCAAGAAGCTATTGACACACTTACCAGCTATATAGATGGCTTATGTGCAGGTAAGGAAAGAAACAAGGTGAGAATTATTATTAAATAAACAACTGATAATAGGAATGCCATTGCACATCAACATAGAAGATTTACTCTCTGCCCGAACGGTGGAATCTGACCGCATTGAATTTAAAGAAGGTTGGAATCCTGATGCCATTTACCGAAGTATTTGTGCATTTGCTAACGACTTTGAAAATATTGGTGGTGGTTATATTCTTATTGGTGTGGCAGAGGATGAAACTACTAAAACAGCTAAAAGACCAGTAAAGGGTTTAACAACCACTGAGCTTTCAGAAATTCAACGAAAAATGATTGGTTTTAATAATCTTCTTCAGCCCACGTATCATCCACATTTGTTTATTGAAGACGTGGACAACAAACAAATCATTGTATTGTGGATGCCTGGTGGCTCGAGCAGGCCTTATCAAGTTCCTGAACAAATAACTGCAAAAGAGAAAAGAAACTTTTATTATATCCGTAAATATGCCAATTCTGTAAAAGCAAATACAGAAGAACAGCAGGAATTAATATCCCTCGCAAATCAAATTCCATTTGATGACCGTGCAAATACACAAGCAAAAATGGAAAACATTTCTATGGTGCTTGTGAAAAATTACCTTCTGAAAATAAACAGCAAATTGGCAGAACAGGTAGGGAAAATTCCTGATAAGGAATTGCTTGCTCAAATGGAACTCATCTCTGGCCCTAATGAGTATATTTTTCCGAGAAACGTTGGCTTGATGATGTTTGCAGAAAACCCTGAACTATTTTTCCCTTACACAAGGGTGGAAATTGTTGATTTTCCTGAAGGTGATGCTGGTAATTATGAGGAGCAAGAACCCATTACAGGACCTATTCCAGAACAAATAAACCGGGTATTAAATTTTTTAAAAGATAAACTGGTAAAAGAGAAAGTAATCAAACCAGCCGATAAAGCCGAAAGTATTCGCATTGCCAGCTATCCGTATCAGGCCATTGAAGAAACTTTGGTAAATGCATTTTACCACAGAGATTACCAGCAAAGAGAACCTATTGAAATCAGAATTTATCCTAACTCCATTGTATTTATTAATCATGGTGGTCCAGACCGTTCTATCCGTTTGGAGTCTTTTAACAGCGGACAAGTGCGGAACAGGCGTTATCGTAACCGAAGATTAGGTGAGTTTTTGAAAGAACTAGAACTAACCGAAGGCAGAGCAACCGGAATACCCACCATTTTAAAATCCTTAAAGGATAATAGCTCTCCAATGCCAAGCTTTAATTCAGATGATGACCGCACCTACTTTGAAGTAGAGCTTTTTATTCATCCCGAATTTGCCCAAAAATCAGCAATTGTGATAGATACAAGTCAGGTGATTTGGGATATAGAAGGCATCAATAAACTGCTTGATAAATTGATTGAAAGTGCTGATGGAGATATAGCCAGAGATATAGCTGGAGATATAGCTGAAAATCCGTTAAATGCTGATAATCATACTGTTGAAATTGCTAAAGCATTAGATGGAGATATAGCCAGAGATATAGCGAGAGGTATAGCTGGAGGTATAGCCGGAAAAATGATCGATGCACTTGCGTTTGCAGCCTCACCCATTGATAGAAAGGAATTACTGAAAAAAATTGACTTGGTTAGTAATGTGAAAAACTTCAATACATACATAACTCCGCTGGTAGCCATAAACTGGCTTACCATGACCATACCCGATAAACCCACAAGCCCCAACCAAAAATACCTGACCACCCTAAAAGGCCGAATAGTGTTGGAAATTTTAAAGCGAAACAAGAAATGAGCAAACAAGATAAAATAATATGCCTCGGCAAAGAATTTAACTCTGAAGAAGACCGCAGAGAATACTACCGTAATGAATTGCGTAATAAACTGCCAGATCTAAAGAAAATAGAAGGCTTTCCTATTGGGGAAGATGAGGATATTATTAACCTAAGCGACCCTCCCTATTACACTGCTTGCCCAAACCCATGGCTAAATGATTTTATTGCTCAATGGGAAAAGGAGAAAGATAATATTACTGGTAGAAAAAAAGATTTTCATGTAGACGAGCCCTATGCCAGTGATGTAAGTGAAGGAAAAAACAACCCTATCTATAATGCCCACAGCTACCATACCAAAGTACCTCACCCGGCAATAATGAGGTATATTCTTCATTATACACAGCCAGGTGATATTGTATTTGATGGTTTTGCAGGTACTGGAATGACAGGTGTTGCAGCTCAAGTTTGCGATAACCCAGAAAACGAAATTAAGTACGTTATAGAACAAGAGTTTATCCGAAATTCACAACAAATTAATTGGGGTTATCGTCCAGTTATTACTAGTGATTTGTCACCAATTGCAAGCTTTATTGATTACAACTTAAATAATGACTTTGATTATTATGAATTTGAAAAAGCTGCTAATGAAATTTTGAAATTGGCTAAATATGATTTTGGCTGGATATTTCAAACACAACATGACAAAAAAGTCTTGGGTGAAATAATTTACAATGTTTGGTCTGATATTATTAATTGTAATAGTTGCGGTAAAGATTTTTCATATTGGGATGTAGCTGTCGATATGAAAAAAAATGAAGTTAAAAAAGATTATAAATGTCCTAATTGTAATGTAATTCATAATAATAATAATGCAAAGCCTTCTTTGCAAACAGTTTATGATCCTATAGCAAAAGAAACAAGACAAATACCAAAATCAGAGCTTGTTTTGGTAAATTATAAAGTTGGTAGCAAGAGGTATCAGCGTAGTCCAAATGATTATGATATTGAAAGAAATAAAAAAATTGAAAATGTCAAACTTGATTTAGCACTTCCTACTAATTTAATGCTATTTAAAGGAGAGCAATGGGGTGATACATATCGAGCAGGCGTTCATGTAGGGGTAAAGTATTGGACCGATTTTTATTCAAAATCAAATCTGACTATCCTTAATTACGTTTACAGGCATATAAATGATTCTAAGTATGACAGCAGATTAAAAAAAGCATTATTATTTTGGTTCACGGCATCACAATCAAGGTTGCATAGAATGAACAGGTACTCTCCACAGCATTCAAGGCATGTTGGTCCAATGGCAAATACATATTACATAAGTCCTACTCCAGCAGAAATTTCTCCTTTTTACTTTCTGGAAGATAAATTAAAGGCGTTAAAATATGCCTTTACAGGGTCATTAAAAGCTCTAAATTCAGTTGGCAGTGCAAACGATTTGACAATTAAAGATAATTCAGTAGACTATATTTTTACTGACCCTCCATTTGGTGCAAATATTATGTATTCAGAGCTAAATTTTTTATGGGAAAGTTGGCTTAAAGTTTTCAGTAACAATAAAGGGGAAGCGATAGAATCCAAAGCACAACAAAAGTCAACCCTTGTTTATCAAGATTTAATGACAGACTGTTTTAAAGAATTTTATAGAATATTGAAACCAGGTCGTTGGATGACTGTTGAATTTAGTAATACAAGTGCTGCGATATGGAATGGAATACAAACTGCACTGCAAAGAGCAGGCTTTATAATTGCATCAGTCGCATCATTAAACAAAGGACGTGGAGGTATGCAAGCTATTATTGGTATTGTAGCTGTAAATCAGGATTTAGTAATTAGCTGTTATAAACCTTCAGCAAAATTCGTAGAAAAATTCACAAAATTAGAAGGTGATGTGGCAATTTGGGATTTTATACTAGAACACCTGCATCATCTACCAGCACACATAGCAAAAGAAAATTCTACAACTTCAATAGCAGAAAGAAGCCCCAAAATTCTTTTTGACCGATTAATTACTTATTATTTAATGCGAAATTTGCCAGTTCCTATTGATGCAAGAGATTTCCAAGAAGGTTTGAAGCAGCGATTTGTTGAAAGAGATGGAATGTACTTTACAGCAGAACAAGCGGCTGAGTATGATGAGAAAAAAGCCAAAGCACCCAATTTTGTGCAGTTGTCATTAATCGTAACCAATGAAAGTGATGCCATAGAATGGTTAAAAGATAGGTTAAGAAAGCTAGCCCAAAAATACCAGGATATAATGCCTGATTTCCGCATTGCTACGCAATCATTGCGTAAAGGAGATACGTTGCCGGAATTGCAGGATATTCTTAATGAAAGCTTTATTCAAGAAGCCGACGGCAAATGGCGTACACCTGATCCTAATGAAACGAAAGACAGAGAAGCATTGCGTACAAAAGTGTTGCTTAAAGAATTTAATGTGTATGTAACTGCCATCAGCCAACCAAAGGCTAAAAAACTGAAAGAAGTTCGGGTAGAGGCATTAAGGTCAGGTTTCAAAAACAGTTGGGAGCAAAAAGATTTTAAAACCATCGTAACACTTGGCGATATGATTCCTCAAAATATTTTGTTGGAAGATGAGCAATTGTTGATGTATTACGATATAGCAAAAGACAGAATTTAAAATATGCTTTATCAAGGAAAGGAAATAGAGGTACTATCAAAGAAATCGGTATTTGGCAAGCAAATAGCCGAGGTTAAAATATTGTCTACAGGTGAGGTAAAATCTGTTCCTTTTTCTGAATTGTCTGATGAAACCAAATTGCCTACCGATGCTGATATAGCCTTTAAAGCCATTGCAGCAAAAATTAAGAGTGAAGTTTTTAAGCAGTCTATGTTAGCTCCTATTGAGAGCAACATTATACCATTGCCACACCAAATATTGGCATTAGAAAAAGTGATGGCAGGTCAGTTTCTTAGGTTTCTAATAGCTGATGAAGTGGGTATGGGTAAAACCATAGAAACTGGTTTGATTTTAAAAGAACTGAAATTAAGAGGTATTGCTAAACGCACCTTAATTGTGGTTCCCAAATCTGCTATGGGTCAATGGCAACAAGAAATGAAAAAACATTTCAACGAGCTATTCCATATTTACGATACCGATTATATCAATACAGTAAGTAAAACATTTGCAAGGCTCGAAGTAGATAATGAAATAAACTTATTTACACAACACAACCAAATCATTGTCTCAATGGATGCTTTAAAGCCTATTGAAACTCGACAAGGTTGGAGCAAACAAAAGGTAGATGAATACAATCGCTATCGCATACAAAGTGTATTAGAAGCCGAATTTGACCTCTTAGTAATTGATGAGTGCCATAAAGTAGGCGGTAGCAATACACAAGTGGGGCGTTTTCAAATGGCAGATATTTTATGCAATGCTATCCCCAATGTACTGTTGCTTTCAGCAACACCTCACAGAGGCAAAAGCGACCACTTTAGAAGGTTATTGCAACTATTGAACAACGATGCCTTTGCAGGAGAAGGGATGCCAACCATACCGGAATTAGAACCTTATGTAGTAAGAACAGAAAAAAGGCAAGCAATAGATTACAATGGTAAAGCCTTGTTTAATAAAAGACATACCAAGAAAATTGAAGTAATACTACACGAAGTAAATCACCGCAAACAAAAGGCATTATACGATGCTGTAACAGAATATGTAGTAAGTGGTTTTAACCTTGCACAGCAAACCAAAAATACTTCTTATGGTTTTGTGATGATACTCTTTCAACGTATGATGAGTAGTTCAACACAAGCTATTTTAGATGCCATGCAAAAACGAGCAGAAAGGCTCTCAGGTGAACGGCAAGAAGTAAATAAGGAAAACATCATCAATAACATGGAAGAGTTTGGCTTTGAAGGTCAAATGGATATGGACTTTGAGCAAAAGCTGTTCTCAATGGTTGAAGAAACTCAGGCAAACTATGATACTGAACTAAGCATTCTACAAGGTTTAATTCGTGATGCCAAAGATTGTTTGGATAAAGAAACCGATGCAAAAGTTGAGTTTTTGATGTCCAAATTATCCGAATTAAAACGAACAGAACAGAATCCAGATTTAAAGTTTCTGATTTTCACAGAGTTTACCAGTACACAATACATGCTTAAAAAAGTATTGGAAGAAAAGGGTGGCTATATCTGTGATGCAATTAATGGATCAATGGATTTTGACCAAAGGGTAAATGCACTCAAACAATTTAAAGAAGGTTCTCAAATTTTAATTTGTACCGATGCAGCAGGTGAATCGCTAAACATGCAATTTGCTCATATCGTTATCAATTACGATATGCCTTGGAATCCAATGGTATTGGAGCAAAGAATTGGAAGGGTTGATCGTATTGGGCAAGCATTTGAAGTACTTGCGTTAAATATGATGCTGGACAACTCAGTAGATAAACGAGTATATGAAGTTGTTGAAACCAAGCTAAGTCAGATTATGAATGAACTTGGAATTGATAAAACATCGGATGTATTAGACAGTACATTAGAACGTGACCAGTTAAACCGATTGTACCTTACTTCCTTGTTAAACCCTACGAAATTTGAGCAAGAAAGTAATACATGGTTAGAGGAGATAAAAAGCAAACTTCAAGAGTATAAAAGTACAGAAGGAGCTTTGCCAACATTATCTTCCAAAGATATTAAGGTAGATAAAGTAGATGCCATCAAACACAGCCCATTACCCAATTGGTTAGAAAATTTAACCAAACAATATTTTACAACAAAAGGCATTGCATACCAAACTTTGATTGATGGTATGCGGTTTAAGTTTCCCGGACATAAGGAAGGGATCTATACATTCAACATTAAGGAAAGTGTAAATAATCCAATACCAGAGCCCATCTCATTGCAACATGAAATTATTCAAACCATTTTAAAGGAGGCAATACCCTATACAAACTCTCAGCAAATTCCTATAGTAAAAATTAAACAAGGTAACTCAACTACTGGCTATTGGTCATTGTGGCATTTAGAAGTAAAAAATCAATTTGAAATAAGCCAAATCATTCAGCCCATTTTCATTTCATCTGAAGGTGAAAACTTTTCGGCTTTTGCACAAAGTGTTTGGGATAAATTAATACAAGAGAACGATTATTTTGATTCCACCGGAGTGCTAACAAATGAGGAGTCTAAAAAAGTATTTGCTGATATTTCAGAAAAGTCAGAGATACTGATGCAAAAGAAATACGAAGAGTTTGAAAGTAGAATCATGCTAAATGCTGATAAAATTAAATCGAATAAAGAAAATTCATTTGTGTTTCAAGAAAAACAAATGAACCGTATTGGTATTGAGAATATAAAACAATCAAGACTAAATAGGCTACATAAAGAAAAAGAAATTTGGGACGATACTTTTCAATCTTCTGTTCAAATAGTGCCAACGCTATCTTGCTCATTAATAGTAAAAATCATAAATGAGTAACTGGATAGATAAATATAAAAAATTGGTGATTTCAAGTCACAAACAGCACATCATCATTGCTGACCAAGATAGCCTGTTTGAATATGAAGAATTACGACAAGCATTTGAAAATGATGGCTTTAAACTGATAACATGCAAAACAACATTGGCGGTAAGGCTTGCTTTTGAATTGCAGGTAAGAGAAGCAACTGACAAATACTTGATTATTGCTCCAAGTAATTACTTTCCACTACCGGATATTGAAATGCTGGTGCATTTTCAAACAATAGGCTTACCAAAGTTATTTCCCAATTTTGATGCAATAGCTATCAAAGGTTTAAGCTTTAATGCACTATGTCTGCTTTCCAACATCAAGCCATACGAAGAACTAAGTCACGATAAGACATTGAAATTTCTTTTGGAAAATTTGTACAATGTAGATTTTGATACACTCACCAGTAGTAAGGCAAAAGAAAGAATACTGAATGCACTCATTACAGTTCTATTGGAAAAAAATGGAATTAATGAATCACTAACAAAGTTCCTTTCAACTATTACTAAGCCCTATTTCCCATCACTTGTTACAAAAGGCTTAACAAAAGAGAACCTTGTAAATTTTATTCAGGAGCAATGGCAATCATTTGTAGATAAAGAAAGCTCAGAACTTGATTTTAATGAATCGCTATTAAACAAAAGTTTGGGATACCTATTTGCTTTTGAATATTTAAAACCAGTACAAGTATCACTCGAAAAGTATATTTCATTTGCTAAGCCTTTAAAAATTGGAATTTTTGTTGACCAACAAGGCCATAACGATAATGAACTAGAAGGCTTAATTGAATACCTAAAACAGCAGCTTGAAATCATTGAGGACATTGCTGAGCAGTGGTTCAAAATCATTCAGATAATGGCAAATGCAAAATTGAAGTATTTGTTATCTGAAAATGAAGAGTTGAAAGGTAATTACCAAAGAATTGAAAATTCATTCAATATTCGCTTTCAGCGGTTCGTTGATAATACATACGGCAGTTTATTTTCTCTTAGTGGTGTAAGAAAGCCAGTAGTTGTTTCCCGTATATTGGAACACATTAATGCAAAGCCTGCAAAAAAGAAAGCACTTTTAGTTATTGATGGAATGAACTATTGGCAATGGAATATATTGGGCAAAGCATTATCAAATGCTGATATAAATTTCACATCCAATGCATCCCTAGCTTTTATTCCAACCATAACAGCGTGGTCAAGGCAAGCAATATTTAAAGGTGATAAACCCGAATTGACAGCAGACAATTCAAAGGAAGCAAAGCTATTTGAAGCCTTTTGGCTTAATCATGGTTTGACTGGTTTTCAAATTGCCTATAAAAAATTCAGCATCAATGACCCATTAAAATTGGATGAAATTTCTTCTGACACAGCCATGCTTGGTTTGGTTTGCAATGATTTGGATGATATTATGCATGGTTCTATACTTGGCAATGGTCAGTTAAAAACCTCAACCGAGCAATGGGTTGTAAAATCTAAGATTGTTGAATCCATTTCAATTTTAAAAGCCAAAGGATTTCAGGTTTACATCACAGCAGATCATGGCAACATAGAAGCAACTGGTTTAAAGAACTTAACGCTAAAAGATAAATTAGGTACAATAAGCCGTGGTAAGAGGCATTTACATTTTACCAACGAAACATTATTGGACAATTTCATGGACCTGAACTCAAACATTGAAGTTGGCAAAAAAGGTCTATCTATTTACCTAAAGAAACAAGAAGCATTTACAAACGAGAATAGCCAAGTAATTACGCATGGCGGTTCTCATATATGGGAGGTTATAGTCCCTTTTATTAGTATATATGAGCAATAAAGGAAAATTCATAGGTATCAGTAACCGTATTCCCTTAGTAGTGATGGAATACGCAATAGCTGATTATATCAGCACCGGGCAGGTAGATGCTCCTGCTTATTTTAAATACATACTAGAATTTACAAAAGGTGAGAACAGAGCAAAAAAAACTTTGAGTCATTTAGTTACAATCATTAATAAAAACACCACACTCATAAATCAGTTGGCAAAACAAATCAAAGGTGATTTTCTCTCTTTAAGCGAAAATGACCGTAAAGCAGTTTTGATTAGTTTGTATTCACTTACTTTCCCTATAGCCTATGATATTTTACTTGCCTTTTCCTTGGGTTTCAAAGTGCAGGAAGTGATAAGTAAACGAGTAATATTAGAAAAAATGGGAGCATTGTATGGTTCAAATCGTTCCATGCATATTGGAATTGATGAAACAATTCCTTTATTTCTTGATTGCGGCATAATCACTAGGAAAAAAATAGGTATATATTCCAAAGGCTTAACCATGAAAATCACAAACAATTTCGTTTCAGAGTTAATAGTCTTTTCCAATATAAAATTGTCAGGCTCAAAAACTATTCTTGTAGATGAAATGAACTTTAAGCCATGGTATTCTTACTTTGAAATATCAAGTATTGCGAATATTAATTTTACATATCTCCTTAGTATGAAAGACAGTGCTGTAGGTAAAGGATATATTATAACTAAATATTAATTTTTTTTTTAAAAACATTCTCCTAAACTCAATAAATCAAAATCAACGTTCATTTTATATGTACTTCAAAATTCAGATATGGGAAAAAAAAAGAATCATAAGGCTAACTTCTCCTTCTAAACTAACCTCATGCCCTTAACCTTCCTACTCACCCAAACAGATGAAAACTGGCGGCTATCGGCAGCATCTGAGTCTGTAGTTATATTCAAACCAGTAGCAACACAGGATCCTACAGCAGCGATTTGCTTTGTTCCTAGGGAAGACAATCCTGAGAAGGTCTATGCCATCCTTCAGGGTAATGAAAGTCAACAGGATGTATTCTTCCAAAAAGAAATAACACCTTCTAGTTATCTTGCCGTGAGCATAAGTATGTGGGAGATAATGTTTCAGGAAGATGGTCTTGGGCTGTAAGCTATCGTACTAGGTGTATAATCACTGATCAACCAAAGGACAATGGTCCTGTATCATTTTAACATCCATAACCAGAATCAACACAACTGAGTAGTCCCTAGTGTTTGACTTTAATTTTTACAATAATTAGAGCCAATACCACAAGCTAATATTTGCTGTATTACGTAAAATTGTATTACTTTATATCATTAATAATAAATAGATACAATTCCAATACAGTCAAGCTATGAAAGTCAAGTATGTAAGGTATAGTTCCATAGGTCAGAAAGCTGATCGTCAACTGAATGATATCCAGGAGAAGAAGTACGACAAGATCTATGTTGAACAGGTAAGCGGTTGCGTACCATTTCAGGAAAGAAAGGAAGGTTCCAGGTTACTAGCTGATATTACTACAGGTAAAGTAAAGCACTTACACATAGACGAGATCAGTAGGCTAGGAAGAAATACGATAGATACCCTAAAGACCATCCAGATCCTGGAAGACAACCATGTAGGCCTGATGATTGAGAATCTGGGCCTTAGTAGTCACCTAGAGAACGGATCAACAAATCCAATCTTCAAACTAGTATCTACGATTATCTCAACGATAGCAGAACAAGAGAGAGAATGTATAGCTGAGAGGTTAGATGCTGGAAGGATTGCTGCAAGAAGTAAGGGTGTGAAGTTTGGTAGAAAGACAGGATCTACTGAAAGCCATTTGGAGTTTCTAAGTAAAGCAAACAGCAAGCAAATCATCAAGCTCCTAGCAAAGAACTACACAATACGGGATATCAGTAAGCAACTTAGTTGCTCTGTCAACCTAGTGCTTAAAGTAAAGAAACTTTCTTCCCCTGTATAGCCTTAATAGAGCCCTTCTGAAGCCTTCATACAAGCACTACCAAAGCAATACTATAAGCAATCCTGCAGCCCTTCTAAAAGCAAATAAACGGCCATCCTGTAGGCTTCAATAGATCGATCCTAGGGCATTCTTTTAGGAATACTGAAGCAATTACTATCAGCCAATCTACAAGCCTTCCTAAGGTCAATTATGGCTAAAAAAAGTAGCTAATTTCGGTAAACACAGAAGATCTTTTTGGAACTAATAGCAATTTGATCCACTTCAATCGGAACCCCATTTTTTTGACACTAGATAACGTATATACAGTAAGCCAATCAAGGAAAAGTCAAAAGATCCTGTTATATTTATCTACAAGTTTGTCTACAGCAAAAGAGTAGGGAAGCTAACCTGGATAAAAGAAACTAGGTAGAAGAATCATTAGGGTAAGATATCAAGACTTGATTAATGGACTGCAATCGATTACATGCTGGTCCACAAAAATCAAGAGAATTCAGTAAAATGAGTTCTCTTTTTTTATTTAAATGTGCCTCTATTTAATCTGAAGGCACATTTCCCCCAATTGTCTTGTTGGTCCACGAACCCTAATTTTTTCTCATTTTTGACTTTCAAAAGTGCCTTAGGAGCCTTTAAAAGCGGTTTTGAATCCCTTCCATAGCATCACTTAAAGCTTTAGGCAGAATTCTTGCATAAACACCTGTAACCTTTATACTAGAGTGCCCCATCAATTTGGATACAACCTCAATACCTATTCCATTAGCTAAAGTAATGGTCGTGCCAAATGTATGCCTGTACATATGTGAGGAAACAGACTTCTTGATTCCAACAATTGCAGTCATCCGCTTAATATTCTTATTAAATACTTGATTACTTGGAATGGGAAATATCTTGTCGGTCTTAGAATGATTTGCATACCTTTCCAAAATTTCCAGAGGAATTGGTAACAGCGGTATTTGCATCTGAATACCTGTTTTAATGCGTTTCATGACAATCCAAACTTTTTTATTAACATCAACAGTTAAGTTTGATTTACTTAAATGAAATATTTCAATATATGGAATCCCAGTAAAAATCATGAATAAAGAGATATCTCTGGTGTGAACCATTGCCTCAGTGGTGGGTTCATAGTTAAGAATACGTTTTACTTCGTCCTCTGTAAGGTATCCCCTATCAGAAGGTTTAAACTTGAGTTTATAGTACTCAAATGGATTCCTGATGTTATAACCCAACTGTATACCCAAAGTAATTATCTTCTTAACATGCTGAAGCCTTTTTGTTATAGAATTAGTATCATTTCCACGTTTCAACCTTAAGTAAAGCTCAAACTGTTTAACAAATGCTAGATTTAATTCCTGAAGATCAATGTCATTAGTAGCATATTGACTATTTACAAAATCTAGTAAAATCTTTCTTGTACCTTGATATTTTTTTAGTGTACTTTTTGTGTAAGATTTTCCAATTAGTTTCTGGATATCTGCAATCTGACAATCTAACAATTCTATGAGGTTAAAACCTTTAAGTCTGGCTCTACCCTTCCAAAAAAATTTTATTTGTAACCTTATCCGATCCAATACAACCTTTGGATCTAGATCTATAAGTTCATGATACTTTCCTAAAACAAAGGATATATATTCCTCTATTTTTTGATTTACTTCTGCTGAATTAACATGATATGGGCTTATCCTTTGATTCTTGGGATCCCAGGTTTGAGGAAATAGAAAAATAGGCGTAGAAATGTTTGTAACCTCTTTTTCTAAGGTAAGCCTAAGGATAAGATTACACTTTCCTTCATTATTAATCCGCTGTAAATGAACCCAAAAAAATACTTTCATGTAGACAAATCATTAGATGTGATTGAACAATTACATGAACAAAAGAAACTATGGCATTTATAAGCTTTCTAAAATTGTACTTTTCTAAGAAATCTTGTAGACGATTTTGTAGACAAACTTTTCACAAACCGCTTTTAAAGGCTCCTAAGGCACTTTTGAAAGTCAAAAATGAGAAAAAATTAGGGTTCGTGGACCAACAAGACAATTGGGGGAAATGTGCCTTCAGATTAAATAGAGGCACATTTAAATAAAAAAAGAGAACTCATTTTACTGAATTCTCTTGATTTTTGTGGACCAGCATGGGCTCGAACCATGGACCCCCTGATTATGAGTCAGATGCTCTAACCAACTGAGCTACAAGTCCGCATTGTACATCCTTTTATGGAATTCAATGTGACACAAAATTAAGG
>JAHEHJ010000151.1 GCA_024644655.1 Flavobacterium sp. | reverse complement strand
ATGACTTCTTCAGGGTAGATGGTAGTTTCCTTATTGTCGAAGTCTAGACCAATAACAGATTGTGATTCCCAAGTGTTATTTAATACCGGGCCATTAAATATACCGCCTGACCATGTATAGCTGTAGGGTTGTTGAACAATTGTAGCGATCTCACTCACGGTAATACCAGTGACTAGATTCAAGTTATGGTAGAGAATTCCAATTGAGTTATCTGATTTTATTGGCTTTGATTTAAGCGGCGTAGGGTTGATTGTGATTTGATACTTTTTCTTTTCCATATTTTCTTTTATCAATAAATATGTAGGACTTTCTAAAAAGTATTCCAACGCAGGAACATTTTCAAATTTCTTGATATTTATATGTAAACAATATGGATATGAATAGAACAAAACCACATAGAAGCGAATTCATTCGCCTTCGTCTAACACCCCAAGAACGCTTAATCATTGACCAAATAAATGCGTCTGATTATACTAATGTTTCCGAGCACGTCAGAAGATCACTACATTATTATGCTGCACATAATTTCCCAACCTTAGTTGGATTTAAACCATCTAAGTAATATGAAGCAAGAATTATTGGAGAAGTTCATTAGGGTTAGAGTAACTAATGCCGATAGAGCGTTTATTGAAAAGCATATATTTAATGTGGGGATTTCCATTTCAGATTTGTTCAGGGAATTAATCACAGAGTTAAAAAACTCATCACACAACTCAACTACATAATCGGTTTGGGATACATTCATTCATTTGGATATACACCTAGAAATTTCATTTAAATTATGGTCACCTTTTATATGGAATCGGGGCCCCGGCCTGGTGGATAAGGGATACTTGTAAGCCAGGGAGGGTTATTTCAATGGTTAATTTAATGTATAATTAATTGATTTAAAAGGAGTTAAAAAATATTGTAAAATAATTTCAAAAAAGTGTTCCTAAAAAATTGGAAAACAAATTGCGCCTCACTATCTTTGCATTGCAAAACGAAATAATAATGAATCACCTAATTGATTTAGTGACGGTAGGAACTTTTTCAGCTTCATTAAAAGCATTTTTTTTCTTTTTTTCTTTCCCAGATATCACTGATAAAGAGAAAAACGAAATTGATTTAAAGGTTGAACAAAATATGTCAAAATTTGATAATACATACAATCAGAGCATTGTTCGCAATACATTAAAATGGTTAGAATATGATAATTTTAGCAGTGAATTAAAGCGAGATTTTGACGGACAATATTACATTAATGAATTAATTGGATTGAAAACATCATACCTAAATTTTTATCAAATTTATTTGAATGAAATTTCCAAAGTAGATGAAAGATTAAATCAAGTAGCTGACCTTGTTGCAAAAAATGATGAATACATTTTACAGATTGCTCGATTTAGAATGATTGTTGATCCTCAAATTCAACTTAGTCAAAATATACACAAACAAACTAAGATTTTATATATGAAGGTAAAGGGTTATTGGTTAAATGATGAAGGTGTGAAAGAGCGTAAATTTTTCAAATCTCTAGGTAGGTTTGATTTGTATACGAATGGTGTAAAAGACGACAATGCATTAATAGATGGACGAAAGAAAATCAGAGAAGCGATGCTAGTTGAATATTCTAACATTTATAAGAAGTAAAAAAATTTGCTCATTAATGTGGGCCTTAAAAAAAGGAAAACAATAAATTTTAATATCATGGAGACAAACACAATTAAAGTAGTAACAGTCCCTGTTGGGGATTTGATCAGCATGATTTCAAATGCTGTGAATTCAGAAATCGAAAAACTAGTCAATAATCCAAGATTAGGAGAAGGTTTTAAAGATGAAGTTTTAGATCGAAAACAAGCAGCTCAACTATTAAAGTTGAGCGAACAAACGCTGACTAAGTTATTCTTAGAAGGGAGAGTAATTGGCCAAAAAAGTGGGTCTAAGTACCGATTTTTAAAGTCTTCGATTATCAACTATTTGAATTCAAAAAATAATTAATTTTTAAATAAACCCGATGCGGCGGGTACTCCGCTTTAATTATAAATATGAATAAAAAAACACGTTTTAAGTCAGATTTCACGAGAGATCAACTAAAAAATCTTCTGGATTTGCCACTTGAATACTTAAAGTCAAGGGCGATAATTGAAAAGGTGGAGTGGAGTTTCGATATCGATTGTTTTATTGATGGATATTTGGATGGGTGTAATGTATTTTATGGGGTGCATATAGATGAGTTAGGTTTTCCAATTTATGATTTACAGGAACCAACGAAAGGATATCTAAATACTTTTATTAGTTGGTATGTACACTATATGAAAATTCGTAAAATTTAAATAGTAATAAAATGAAAAACAGCAAAATTTTAGAATTGGTTAAAGAAAAAGAACATATGTATTCTGAACTTGTTTGGTATGCAAGATCATTAAAAAATCTTCATATCCATGGAGTGATTGAAAATAGAAATAGAATAAAAAAAGCATATCCAAATGAAATTCTGAATTTTAAAAATTCAGATACCTCTGATTGGCATCATGGATTTAATAGTGGAATGCTTGCAGCCTTGCGTTACATCATGGATTTTGCAAATGAAGGTAGAGAAGCAGCAGATGACAACTTCCCATTTTTAGATACATAATTTTTTTAATAAGCTATTGCCCCAATTTAAACAAAATGGATATTAAATCTCAAAGCATGTAATTAAAAATGGGTGTTTTATGATAGCAGTATTAATCAAATAGATTAGAATTTAAATCAGATAGTTAAACTGAAAAATTATGGGTGTTTCTTTTTCATTAGCACGGCCAAAGCAGAAAGTAAGTAGTATTCGTGTAAAAATTTCAGTTAGCGGTGTAAGTATCTTTCGGTCCACTGGAAGAAGTATTGAAACAAGCCAATGGGATAAAAAGAAGTGTTTCGTTAAAGCTTATGTAGGTAAGTCAACGACAACACTTCTTATCCAAAGACTTAAGGAACTAGAGATCGAAATACTAACCTTGTTGGATCAATTTAAAAACGGAAAACACCAAATGAGCTTTGTCGATTTTCAAGCAAAGCTAACAGCCTTAATAAAACACGCAGATAAGACTAGGAAGGGCCAAAGCATTCCTAATGAGACACTAATCGAGTTCATCGATCAATTTGTCCAAGACTGTGAAAAAGGCGTAAGACTCTCTCCAAAGCGTCAAAGATTAAAGCCATCATCTATTGGTTCATACAAGACTACAAAAGCATATTTGTTAAAATTTCAAGAGCAAACAAAAAAGCAAATAAACTTAAAAGACTTTACTCAGAACGACATTGATAGTTTTAGTGATTTTCTTATTATTAAAGAAGAATTCGCAATGAATACTCATGCAAAATCAATGATGGATTTATTACAGATTATCAAATATGCAGTAAAGCAAAAGAAAATACCTGCTGCTAAGTTATTAGAACTAGAATTTGATACGCGTCGGGAAGATACTGATAGTATTTATTTAACCGAAGTTGAGATTTTACAATTGCTGGAAATCAAAGACTTTGACGATCCAGTTCACGAACAAGTACGTGATGTGTTCGTGATAGGTTGCTTTACCGCCATGCGTTTCTCTGACTATTCAACATTAGATCCATCAGCAATAAAAAATAATCGATTGGAATTTGTTCAAAAGAAAACAGGAGGCAAGGTGACCATTCCGATACATCCGGTTGTAAATACTATCTTGAAAAAGTATGATAACGTTCTTCCAAAGGTTCCAAAGAACAACGAGTTTAACCGTATCATTAAATTAGTAGGGGAGAAATTACCATGTCTCCACGTTCCTTTTACGAAACAAGTTACCTATGGTCGTGAGCTTAAGGAACTAGTTGATATGAAATACAGCTATCTTCAAACTCACACTGCGCGCCGCAGCTTTTGCTCAAATGAATACTTAAAGGGCACCGACCCATTGATTATCATGTCTATCAGTGGGCATCGTTCTCATAAGTCTTTTATGCGCTATATAAAGGTTTCTGGGGATCAGTTTGCTGATAAGCTGGAGCAGATTTGGGCGGAGCGGGTGTAGAATTGGTTTGTTAGATTTTATCTGATGGTTTTCAAGTATCCCAATTAAAAATTGTACAATAAAGAGCAATATAATGCCTTATTATGTGCGTTTTATGTGGTTTACAAATGTATGCTTCATTAAAGTGCAATAAAAAGCTCTTTTAGTTGAATATTAAAATTATTTCTCTATTTTTGCATCAAATAGAGCGTTATGAAGCACCTTGACGATTTGATTCAACAAATTAAAGAGCGAAGAGAAATCCTAAAGATTACGCAAGAAAGCCTGGCGGATCTATCAGGAGTTGGGCTCCGGACCATAAAACAGTTGGAGGGAGGTAAAGGGAATCCCACTTTCAATACCCTACAAGAAATTGCCGATGTGCTTGGAATGGAACTGGTTTTACAAATTAAAAAACTAAATAACCTATGAGAACAGGGCATGTTTATTATAAAAACCAATTGGCAGGTATGCTGCGTCAATTAGATAATGGAAGTTTTGTTTTTCAATATGATGAACAGTGGTTGAATGACAGCAGCAAGCCATCCATAAGTTTGGCCTTTCCAAAACACAAAATGGAATTTCAGTCGTCAACACTTTTTTCATTTTTTTTCAATTTGATTCCAGAAGGGGTAAACAAACGTTTGATATGTAGTAAAAGGCGAATAGACTTGGATGACTATTTCGGAATCTTGCTAGAGGTTGCTTGTGGTGACACGATAGGTGCAGTTAACGTAATAAAAATGAATGACCTACATGGAAATAAATAGATGTCCAGGAACATTAGCTGCAGGCTTTACTACCTACAGTAGAACATGTACTAAGCGTGTCTTTAACGGAAGTAAGGTAAATCATGTACTACCATATGCTTCTTTGCTGTCCAATTACAACAGTGAAGATTCATTTGAAGCGAATGCAACCCGTATGTCTATTTCAGGCGTACAGGAAAAATTCTCAATCATTCAATTGAAAAATAAGATCCGATTAACTAAGGAAGGAGAGCAAGGTACACATATATTAAAACCTATTCCAAGTGGTTCAAAAAACGCAGATCAAATGCCTGCGAATGAGCACTTAACCATGCAAATTGCCCAACAAGTTTTTGGCATTGAAACAGCAGAGAATGCTTTAATCTTTTTTGGAAATGACGACCC
>JAHEHJ010000130.1:13537-24381 GCA_024644655.1 Flavobacterium sp. | reverse complement strand
CCAGGCTTGTTAGAAGTGTCTATTGGTCACGCTTTAATCTCTGAGGCATTGTATCTAGGCTTGGATAATGTAGTGAATATGTACTTGCAAAAACTAAAATAATGGTGTTTTCTAGAATTGAAGGCGAAGGAAAGCCACTCATCATCTTGCATGGTTTTTTAGGAATGTCTGACAATTGGAAGTCGTTTGGTGCATTATATGCCGCCGAAGGGTTTCAAGTTCACATGCTCGATTTGCGCAATCATGGAAGAAGCTTCCATTCGGATGCGTTTAGTTATGAAATCATGGTACAAGATGTGGTGGATTATTGTGCCGCACATGCAATACAAAATACCGCTATTATAGGTCACTCTATGGGAGGGAAAGTGGCTATGCTCTTAGCGGTAAAATACCCCGATTTAGTAAACAAATTACTAGTGGCAGATATTGGACCCAAGTATTATGCGCCGCATCATCAAGATATATTGGCAGGTTTAAACGCTATTGATTTTACTGTAAAACCCGATAGAGCTACAGTAGAAGAGCTGCTTTATCCTTATATACCCGATTTTGGAACCCGTCAATTTTTAATGAAAAACCTGTATTGGATAGAACCTGGCCAATTGGCCTTCCGTTTTAACTTAGCTGTTTTTAACTCCAAGATTAACGAAATAGGGGTAGCATTGCCCGAAGGAAGTAGTTTTGCTAAAGCAACATTGTTTATTAGAGGTGGCAATTCACGCTACATTTTGGATACAGATTTACCAGCTATTCAACAGCATTTCCCTAATTTTAAGTTGGCTACTATTCCCAATGTTGGACACTGGTTGCACGCCGAAAACCCAAAAGCCTTTTTGGAAGAAACACTTCACTTTTTAAAATAAATACAAATGAAATACTTAATTAGAATCTTTATTACAGCCCTACTAGTGATGCTGCTTGCCTACCTCATGAAAGGCGTAATGGTTGACGAGTTTACTACGGCACTCACAGTTGCTATTGTCTTGGGATTACTCAACTTCTTTGTGAAACCCATTTTAGTGCTTTTTACGATGCCAGTCACTTTTATAACATTGGGCTTGTTCTTAGTGGTTATTAATACCATCATTATCATGCTTTGTGACTATTTTGTTGACGGTTTTAAAATCCATACTTTTTGGACTGCTATGCTCTTTAGTATCATTTTATCACTTTCGCAATCATTGGTTTATCAAATTACGGGTGACACAAAATAACCAACTAAAAATCAATAAAATAAAAACTTGGTTGGGTTGTATAAATGTTATAATTTTGCGACCCAATTTTAGTATGTAAAAAACACAAGAAATGAACATCACAAGAAATAATGTAGACGCATTAAATGCTGTTGTTACGGTTGAAGTAACAAAATCGGATTACGCAGGAAAAGTGGAGAAAGTATTAGCAGATTATCGCAAAAATGCAGCTATCCCAGGTTTCAGAAAAGGAGCAGTTCCAATGAGTTTGATCCAAAAACAATATGGTAAAGCCATATTATTGGAAGAAGTTAATAAATTGCTTCAAGAAAATCTAAATACGTATTTAGCAGAAGAGAAATTAGACATCCTTGGAAATCCATTGCCAAAAATAACAGAAGATTTCAATTGGGATGTTGAAGATTATAAGTTTGAATTCGAATTAGGCTTAGCGCCAGAATTCAGTGTGGATTTAGCCGCTAAAAATTCGTTAATACAATACAAAATAGTAGCGGATGATAAAATGTTGAATGATCAAATCGAACGCATCCAAAAACAATACGGAAAATTAATTGCCAAAGATACTGTAGAAGCAGGAAATGATGTGTCAGGGATTTTTGCCAACGAAGAAAAAGGAATCAACAACCGTACTACTCTTTCCTTAGACGTTTTTGCTGATAAGAAAACAGCTAAAGCGTTTATCGGTAAAAAAGTGGGTGATGTAATTACCTTAAAAACTAAAGGTTTGTTTGATGACGATCATAAATTAATGGATTTCTTAGCAGTAGGACATGATGATGTACACGGTTTAGACATTGAAGTGACGTTTACAATTGATGAAGTGACGACTCACGAACCAGCAGTGCTAGACCAAGAATTATTTGATAAATTGTTTGGCCCAAAAGTAATCACGTCTGTAGATGAATTGAAAGCTAAAATCAAAGAAGATGCTGAAAAGCAATTTGAACAACAAGCGGATCAAAAGTTCTTGAACGACGTAACTGAATTTTTAATCGCCAATACTAAATTTGATTTGCCAGCAACATTCTTAAAAAGATGGATTCAAACCGCTGGAGAAAATCCATTTACGGCTGAAGAAGCAGCTGCTGAATATGATAAATCAGAAAATGGTTTGCGTTACCAATTGATAGAAGGTAAACTAATTCAAGAAAATGGCTTGCAAATTACTTTTGAAGATTTAAAATCCTATACGTCTGAAGTGATTAAAAAACAAATGGCTCAATTTGGTCAAATGAATCCAACAGATGAGGATGTTCAAGGAATCGTTGCGCGCGTTTTGTCAAATCAAGAAGAAGTAAAACGTTTGTCAGAACAAGTAATGAACGAAAAGATGTTGAAGATGTTTAAAGACAAAGTGAAATCTAAATCAAAAGAAGTTACCTATGATGATTTTATCAAGGCGATGTACGGTGAATTAAACGCTAAATAATTTATACTTTTAGTCTAATGCGATTTCTTTCCAATTTCATTGCGATGCAGTAATTGTAAGGAATCAAATTAAATAGAAAAATCACTATATTTGAGCGTCAAAGTCAGTTCTGATTTTGACGCTTTTTTACGATTTGTCAGTATGGCATAGCCTAATTTTAGGCACGACCTTTGACACATACAAAACAGATTACACTTAAATTTATAACGTTAAACCTATACTAGTAAAATGGACTACGGAAAAGACCCAAGAGCTACGCTCGAAATGGCGAAGCAATTTAAAAAATTTGCTACTAAAAAACACGGGGTAAACAGCCTGTATTATGATAAAATCGTAAGTAGCATGACGCCTTATATTATTGAAGAACGCCAAATGAATATTTCCCAACTGGATGTATTCTCCCGTTTGATGATGGATAGAATCATTTTTATGGGTACGGGTGTAGATGATTATATGGCCAATATTATTCAAGCACAATTGTTGTTTTTAGAAAGCGTTGATGCGTCTAAAGACATCCAAATCTACATCAACTCTCCAGGGGGAAGTGTATATGCGGGTTTAGGTATTTATGATACCATGCAATATATCCGTCCAGATGTAGCTACGATTTGTACCGGTATGGCAGCTTCTATGGGTGCTGTATTGTTGTGTGCAGGTGCTGCAGGTAAACGTTCGGCATTACCTCATTCACGAGTTATGATTCACCAACCTTCAGGAGGCGCACAAGGTGTGGCTACCGATATGGAAATCAACTTGAAAGAAATGTTGAAATTAAAAGATGAATTGTACCAAATCATTTCGCATCACTCGGGTCAAACTTTTGATAAAGTACACAAAGATTCAGAACGCGATTATTGGATGATTGCCGATGAAGCAAAAGAGTACGGAATGATTGATGAAGTATTAAGAAGATAAATGTGTCGAAAGTCACAAGTCGAAAGTCACAAGACTTTATGATATTGGACTTTAGACTTTAGACTATAAGAATGGCTAAACAAGTCTTAGAATGTTCCTTTTGTGGACGAAAAAAACCAGAAACTAATTTGTTGATTGCTGGTATCAATGCGCATGTGTGTGATCGATGTATCGAGCAAGCCCACGGAATCGTGCTGGAAGAATTAAGATCAAGTTCTAATTCATCTAAAT
Organism: Flavobacterium sp.; assembly: GCA_024644655.1. GTDB lineage: Bacteria > Bacteroidota > Bacteroidia > Flavobacteriales > Flavobacteriaceae > Flavobacterium. The sequence continues at coordinate 20,592 of JAHEHJ010000130.1, read as the reverse complement.
CTGCAGTGGATTTGGTGTTGAAAAAACCAAAAGAAATCCGTGCCTTTTTAGATCAATATGTAATTGGACAAGACCAAACCAAAAAGGTAATGTCAGTTGCCGTATACAACCACTACAAACGCTTGATGCAATTGCAACATGAAGAAGATGTAGAAATTGAAAAAAGCAATATCATCATGGTGGGGCAAACCGGTACTGGGAAAACCTTAGTGGCTAAAACAATAGCACGTATGCTTGATGTGCCTTTAGCTATAGTAGATGCTACTGTATTGACTGAAGCTGGGTATGTAGGAGAGGATGTAGAAAGTATTTTGACGCGCTTGTTACAAGCCGCCGATTATGATGTGCCTAAAGCCGAACGAGGAATTGTCTTTATTGATGAAATTGATAAAATTGCCCGCAAGAGCGATAACCCATCTATTACACGTGATGTATCTGGAGAAGGGGTGCAACAAGCCTTGTTGAAATTATTGGAAGGAACAGTTGTTAATGTACCCCCTAAAGGAGGAAGAAAACACCCCGACCAAAAGTTTGTTGAAGTGAATACCAAAGATATTTTATTTATTGCGGGTGGTGCCTTTGATGGGATTGAACGTATTATTTCAAAACGATTGAACCGCCAAGCTATTGGATATTCTACCTCACAAAATGCAGAAGGGATTGATAAAAACAATTTACTGCAATATGTAATTCCAAAAGACATTAAAGATTTTGGTTTAATACCTGAAATAATTGGTCGTTTGCCCGTGCTCACGCACATGGATCCATTAGATGCCGCTACATTAAGAGCTATCTTAACAGAGCCTAAAAACGCCTTAATTAAGCAATACGAAAAGTTGTTCGGTATGGATGACGTAGTGTTTACCATAGATAATCAAGCACTGGATTATATCGTTGAAAAAGCACTCGAATATAAATTGGGTGCACGTGGTTTACGATCGCTTTGTGAAGCCATCCTAACCGATGCTATGTATGACCTGCCTAGTTCAGATGAAAAGGTATTGGCTATCGATAAAGACTATGCAGAACATGCCTTGAATAAAAATTTATTAAAACGATTGGAATTGGCTTCATAAACCATTGCTGTTTTTATCCTATAAGGGAGTGTTTCTGCATAGAAACGCTCCCTTTTTTGTTTTCTTCAGGTTATTAAAAAATAAGCATAAGGAAGCATTTTTCAATTCCCGTACAGCAATTGACCAATTCCCGTACGGGAATTATCAGTTTTCCGTACGGGAATCTTTAATTTTCCGTACAGCAATTCAAAAATAATTCGGTTTCAATTTAAAAACGCAACAGTAGGGATGCCTTTTGCAGAGTGCATCAGCTAGAAAACCACTATAGATAAAGACATAAAAAAATCCCTCAATTGAGGGATTTTTTACTAGATGTTATTTTAATAATCCGCCTCCTTGGGCTTTTTTCTCTACTTCAATATCCGTATTGTCTTTCTTCAAACTTAGATTTCCAAAGTTGTACGTTAACGAAATTCGGAACGTTCGCGAATCTTGTTTTTGGTAAAACTTGGTTTGCAAATTAGGAGATGATACCAATGCATTAACTTCATTTGCATTGAACACATCAAAGCAATGCAATCCTATTTTTAAATTCTTGTTTAGGAAATCGCGATTGAACGAAATGTCAAATTCCTGTATGGGTTTCTCAATTTGATAAATCTCCCAGGTTCCCTTAGGCAATATAAAATACGATATTGTATTCTTAATTTCCCATGGTAATATAAACTGGGCTTGTGCCGAATAATTGATGATAGGCTTGTTGTCAAATGAAAAGGTATAGCCCTCAGTTGTAGATTTGATGTAATTTACATTAAAGAAAATGTAATTCATCTTGTCTAAATTATTCATGCGCTTTTGAAATTCATCTTTTCCTTTGAAGAAATAATCCAACGGAATAGGGAAGGAAGCAAAGAAACTCAAAGTGTTGATTTTGTCAAACTGTTGGAAGGTTTGATTGCTCACCAATTCGCCAGGTTGCGCATTGAAGACAAACCGGTTGTTGTCTTTAGCAATGGTGTAATTTCCTCCCACTTGTACATATTGAAACGCTGTTAACTTCAATTCAAAATTGTCAAAAAAAGTGGGGTCTAAAAACGGATTCCCATTCGAGGTATTGTATTGGTCAAAGTTGGCAAAATTATTAGGGTCCAGTGTGTTGTAATCGGCTTGTTGAATTTTTTTAGAGTAGGAAGCCGACACATTTATGTTTTGGTTAATTTCATACAGCGCGCTCACATTTGGGAAAAAGTTGGTGTTTTTGAAGTTAACTTTAGTCGTTACCAATTCTTGAACTGCTGTTCGGTCTACTTTATAATCTTCAAATCGAATACCGGCCGTGAAATTAAACTTCTTGATTTTCTTCCGAGCCTCCACATAAAAAGCCAAATTGGTCTCTTTGTAATTAAAGTCGGTTACCGAGTTGGTCGCCGAGTTTAAGTTGTATATCCCTTGATCATCCACCTTGATGAAATTGTATTTACCTCCCGTATTCAATGAAAAATCTACTTTATTGAACGGAAAGGCAAAGTCATACTTCAGATATTGATTCGCCAATTTGAAATTTACATCCCCATTATAATAGCTAGGGGTCCCATTGCTGATACCGTGAGAAGTAGTAATCGGTTTCTTGTCAAAAAAATTGCTGAATCCCGTGATGTCAAGCGTTCTACCTAGGGTGTCTAATTTGGTTTTATATTGCAAACTCAACTCGTGGTTGCTGTTTTTGTTTTTGGCCACACTCGAATTAGTGAAGTCGATTCCGGTTCCACTAGTGCTTGATTCGTTTGTGAAACGATCATTGGCGGTGTTCATGTTGTAGTTGAATAACAAATTGGATTTTTCACTCACCTTATAATTGGTTCCTATTCTAAAATAAAAATTACGATTCGTCATTAACGATAAATTCTTTTGAAGAAGGTGTTCATTAGGCGTGAATGAGGTGAAGATTTGGTCGTTCTTGGTTTTGTTCTCGCCGTCAATGTAGTTGTACCCTATCATGGTTTGCCAACTCAAATCATTTACTTTTCCGTTCAATAAAAATTGTGGACTCGGCTTTTGGTATTTGTTGAAATTGTAATTGATGTTAAAACTAGCATTGATGCCTTTCTTTCTTTTAGTACTGGTAACAATGTTAATGATAGACCCACTAGAATTGGCATCATAAGATGCTCCAGGATTGTAGATTAACTCCACTTTCTCAATAGCATTGGCAGGTAAAGTAGCCAAGTAGTTTTGCAAATCGGTGCCGTTTAACGAGCTTGGTGCACCATCTATATATATAGTAACCCCTTTACTGTTTAGAGTTATGCTTCCTGTAGGAGAGGTAATCACTCCCGGAATTTTTTTCACAGCTTCCAAACTACTGCCACTATTCAACATGGCGTTGTCTCGAACGTTGATGGTGGTTTTGTCGGATTCTACTTTGAGGTACTCTTTTTTGTTCCCATAGACCGTAACTTCTTTTAACTCAGTACTGGTCTCTTTTTCAGAAGCTTTTTCTGTTTTTTTCGGGGTTTCTTGTGCGGATAGGATACCCGTCACAAGTAGGCATAGCATAAGGCTTACTGCTTTCATTTTTTTTGATTTTTGATTGATGATTTCAGGTAAGACTGCTCAAACTACAAAATGTTACACTATTCCTTGTCTTTATTTTGTTTTTTGAAAGTAACGATAACGACGCCACTAATGATTAAGGAAGCCGCAACTATAATTTGCGGGGTAATCACTTCGTCTAAAACAAGCCAACCCAGGAATAGAGCCACCACTACATTAACATAGGATAATACCGTTACCTTAGTAGAAGGGAGTTGGCTGATCAAATAACTAAAGGCTACATATCCCACTACTGACCCGAATACCGCTAAATATATCATGGCGAAAATACTGCGGCTACTCCAAGTGGTATAGGAAATATTTGGGGTAATACTGTATTGAATTAGAGTCAAAATAATACCTGCAATACACATTTGTAAGCCTACATTCATCAACATGGAGAGGGAATTGACACTTCCTTTTTTGGTGATGAGTGTTCCTATGGCCCACATCAATACGGCTGTTATCACAGCAAAAATTCCGGTACGGTAATCAGGTTTCAACAAGTCGGCGAGGCTGTTTTGATAAATTAAAAAGATTCCCGTCATCCCTAGTAGGATGCCCGCCACGGTTTTAAAGGATATTTTTTCATACCCTAATAGCAAACTTAAAAGCAATACAAAAAAGGGAGATAGGGTAGATAATAATGAGGCTAATCCACTTGTGATGTATTTTTCAGCATAGGTAGTAAGCCCATTTGCCAAAACAATCATTAATATAGAAAGTAAAAGGGCTCTTAAAAATTGGTGTCCCGAAATGGGTTCTACTTGCTTTTTATAGATCAAATATCCGAGGATTAAAGTTCCTGATATTAAATTTCGAACGCCAGCCAAAAGGAATGGAGGTATGGTTTCTACACCTATTCGTATCGCTAGGAAGGTTGTGCCCCAAAAAAAGGCAACACAGAAAAAGGCTAGGTAAAGTTTAAATTTCAAAAAAAATATGGATTATAAGGGTAACTTGTTTGTTGCGTTTTTTACCAATTTGCTATTAATTCAATAAAGGTATTGTTGAGTGTGATTTTAGATTACCTGTTCTTGCATAGATAATAGTTGTTCTAAATAGGTTCTTTGATTGGATAAGCGGGGTATTTTATGTTGGCCTCCAAGTTTGTCATTTTCTTTTAACCAATCGTAAAATAAGTTTTTCCGCGCCACATTTACTTTTAATGGGTTTAAAGTCATGTTGTTATAGCGTTTAGCTTCGTAATCTGAATTGATGGTTTGCAAGGTTTCGTCTAATAATTGTTGGAATTTTGCGAGGTCACTTGGGTCTTTTTGGAATTCAATAATCCATTCATGTGCTCCCTTCTCTTTGTCTTTCATAAAGATGGGGGCCACCGTATAATCCACCACTTCACAATCCAATTCCGAACATGTTTTGGCTAAGGCTTTATCCGTGTTTTCCACCATCAATTCTTCTCCAAATACATTAATATGGTGTTTGGTTCTTCCTGATACCCGAATGCGGTAGGGTGCTGTTGAGGTAAAACGAACAGTGTCTCCAATTAAATAGCGCCACAATCCTCCATTAGTCGTGATAACTACGGCATAATTCTTAAACAACTCCACATCAGCCAATCGAATTACTTGCTGTTGGGGCGTGCCATAAGTATCCATAGGAATGAATTCATAAAAGATGCCATAGTCCAACATCAGCAACAAATCATTCGAATGGTTTAGGTCTTGTATCGCAAAAAATCCTTCCGAAGCATTGTAAATTTCATAGTATTGAAAGTGACTTTGAGGTAATATTTTTTGGTATTGTTCTCTATAGGGCTCAAAACTCACCCCGCCATGAAAATAAACTTCTAGGTTGGGCCACAAATCAAATAAGTTGCCCTTGCCTGATTCCGTTAGGATTCGGTTTAATAATACCAGCATCCAGGATGGAACTCCTGCAAAACTGGTCACATTTTCAACTTTGGTTTCTTGGATAATGGCCGAAATTTTGCTTTCCCATTCGCTCATCAAAGAGGTTTTGTTGCTGGGAGTACTACTAAATTCAGCCCAAATAGGCATGTTTTCTATTAAAATAGCGGATAAATCGCCAAAGTATGTGTTGTTGTTTTCATAGATTTGTGAACTGCCTCCCAATCGCAAGCTCTTCCCCAAAAACAACTCTGAGTTTTCGTTGTTGTTCAAATACATACACAATAAATCTTTGCTGCCTTTGTAATGGCAGTCTTCTAAGGCTTCATTGCTTACAGGGATGAATTTACTCTTGGCATTGGTAGTGCCGCTTGATTTAGCAAACCACTTGATAGGGGTATTCCAAAATACATTCTGGGCACCCTTTCGGGTTAATTCAATCATGGGTTCCAAATCTTCATAAGATGAAACCGGAATGCGCTCCGCAAAGGTGGCATAGGATTTAATGCTTTTAAAATCATACTTTTGACCAATTACCGTTTCTTCTGCCGAACGCAATAGATTCATCATTAACTCTTCTTGTACTTCATGAGGGTATTTTAAAAACAATTCAATTTGATGAATCCGTTGCTTTAAAACCCATGAGGCGATAGAATTAATAAATGGAAAAGGCATGTTTTGATTTTAGGAATTACGAAAAACAATATAGGATTTGTAACTTTACGCTAAAATAACAAATTATTCTTCATTACAGACCTCAAAAAACGAAATAAAGTATGACTTACGAAGGTGTATTAACCAAAATGCAAACCGAATTTTCAAATCCTATTCAATATTATTTGGTCTTTGAAAATAGTTTTTTGAGCGTAAACCAACTGTTAGACAAAACAGTAACTCTAAATTTTATAGGCTATCAATGTTTGTCCTGTGGCAAAAAGAAAAAGATATTCCGTCAAGGATTTTGTTATGATTGTTTTATGAGTAATCCCGCTGCAGGCGATTGGATTATGAAACCGGAATTGAGTACGGCGCATCTCGATATCGAAGATCGCGATTTGGAATATGAAAAACGAGTGCAATTGCAACCCCATGTGGTGTATTTGGCCTTGTCAAGTGAAATAAAAGTGGGGGTAACCCGAAATACTCAAGTGCCTACCCGATGGATTGATCAAGGGGCCATTCAAGCCATTCCTATTGTTGAGGTACCCAATCGATATTTAGCAGGGATTACGGAAGTGGCGCTAAAAGATCATTATGCCGATAAAACCAATTGGCAAAAAATGCTTAAAAATGAAGTGCCAGAGGTTGATTTACTAGCAGAACGATTAAAGTTGGATTCTTTACTTCCTTCAGAAGTACTTCCTTATTTTAATCCAAATAAAGAGGATATGTACCAATTGCATTTCCCAGTGCTCGAATATCCCAAAAAAGTGACGAGTTTAAACTTGGATAAAACACCTAATTATACCGGAGTCTTAAAAGGAATTAAAGGGCAATATTTGCTTTTTGAAGATGGTACGGTCTTTAATGTTCGCACCTATGAAGGCTATGTGGTACAACTTCATGTATAAAAAAA
>JAHEHJ010000130.1:0-13437 GCA_024644655.1 Flavobacterium sp. | reverse complement strand
GAATAGCCAATGTGAGGCACTAACTCAATAGTTCCTTCTGCTCTTTTTTGAGCGGTTACTGTTACTCCTGCAAGTAGGAATAGAACAAATAATTTTCTCATGATTTGGTTTTTAAAATTTGCCAAAAATAGCTAAAAAACAATACGGTATGATTGGGAATGCAATTTTATCTTATTTCTTTTTATTGAAAAACCCGTTCAGTAAATCTTTGGCTGTGTTTTTAACGTTGGTTTTCGTATCCGTTTTTGTGGTATCCGATTTTGGTTTGTTAGCATTGTTTAAAATGCTATTCAACGCGTCTTTCCCTTTGTTTTTTAAATTCTCCTTTTGCTGGTTAACCAATGCGGTCATCAAACTCGTAGTGGCTTGTTTCATGTCGGTGCTTACCTTAGGGTTTTTAAAATTCCCTCCTATAATTGCATTAACAGGAACATTTTCTATTTTTTTAGCATCAGCAGGTGAAAGTTTCGCTAATAAAGCATTCGCTTCTGTACCTAAATACTTTGCAGGAACATCCATATTAAGGGTGTAATTCATAGTTTGATCAAATCCATGGGTTCCACCAACGGTAACTTTAATGTCTTGGTATTTTAAATCAAATGGTTTTACGGTTACTTTTCCATCTTTAAAGGTTAACGCAGCTTTTACATCATTTAGGTTTAATTTTTTCAAATCAACAAAATTCAATTTGTCATCTAATGAGGTCAATAAAGCAGAGTTACCTGGGTTTACAGTTGTTGATAGCAATTGCCCAAGTAAGTCACCACTCAAACTTGGCACTAATGGTGTCATAGCCTTAGCATCTAAATTTCCAGACAACTTGATTTTGGAATTAAGCTTCCCTGTTACCACGCCGGCAATAGGAGCAATTGTTTTCATGAAATTAAATTGCGTAAACGTTTGGGCTATGTCTACGCCATTCAATCCTAAATCCATTTGAAATACCGGAATTTTATCATGTGTTGATACCGCGCCATTAAAGGAAATAGAGCCTCCAAAAATATCAGTTTTGACATTCTCTAAGGTTACTTTTTGATCTTTAATAATCAATTTTCCACCTACATTTTTCAATATCAAATTGTCATAAAGTACGGTATTGGCCTTTGCGGTTAAGGTGCAGTTTAAAAAAGCGGGTATTTTAACGGCCTCACTAGGTTTGGCCTCACTAGGTTTAGCTTCTGGAGCTGCGGTAGTCATAAAGTCACTAACAGCCAATTGATTGGAACTTAATGCAAAGTTTCCTTTCAACTCTTGATTTTTGAAAGCGAAGCCATAAAAATTCTCCAATACTCCTTGTACTGCCAAATCACTTTTCCCGGTTGTGGCATTGAATTGTTTTAAATTTACCCGACTAGGATCAAATGTCAACAAGGCGCGACTTATTTTCATAGTTTTCCCCGAAGTATCTGTATAATTAAACCCAGTTAAATCTAACATACCTGAATTCTTGATTCGGGCATAATCACTCTTAGTAACCGATTCCATATCAAATGCAGTGGTTACATCGGCTTTTAAAATTCCACTCAAAGGCTTGTCTAAATGAACCGGATAAGCTTTGGATAGATTGCCCAAATTAATAGTCCCTTTTAATTCGGCATTAACCAAGGCGTTTTGTGTAATGTTTTTGATGTTTGCCTTAGCGCTAAAAACATCTTGGTCTATTTGAAACGATAGCTTTTCTAAATTGACATAGGTGTCATTTAAAACGCCTGTTTCATTGATGATTTTAGTATTAATACTAATGTTACGAACCGATTTAGGTAAGTTGGCATATTGGAAAGAAGCATTGTTTGAGGCAATTTCAATATTGAATTTAGGGACTGTTGTCTTAGTATAAGAGCCTTTTGCAAATCCAGTAACTGTAAATTCACCTTGGGTTGTTACATCCTTTAAATTCGCAGCATACTGAGCCGGAATTAAACCCAAAAAGTTCTTAAAGGATGAGGTTGGGGTTTTGAATTTTAAATCATAATTCTGACCGGCTTCAACCAGTTGAATATATCCGTCAAATTCCAAAGGCAATTCGTTGATTTTGGCTTTGTTTTCTTTAAAGGTGTATTTTCCTTTGTCTAAATCAATTCCCAATACCGCATCTAAAGATAAAGCCACATTTTTCATATAATTGACCCCATCCATGGCTACAGTCACTTTTGTGGTTGTCTTGGTATTCAAATCCAAAACAGAGGAAGCAAAATCACCTTGTCCTTCATGATTGATGCTGTCTAAATTAAAACGCATCTTTGATTTTTCATCATAGAAATGAAATCTGAAATTTTCTAAAGCATACTCTTTTAATTTTAAAGAAAGGGGTTTGCTTTTGGATTCAGGTTCTTTAGATTGGTCTTTTAAGGCAATATCAAAATTACCGATACCATCTTTGTTGAATATTATATTGATTAACCCATTTTTAGAAGTAATTCCATCAATAGTCAATGGGTCTTTGTCTCCATTAAATAATTGCCCAATCGACATTTTTAATTGAAGTTCGTCAAAGGCTACTAATGTATCACCTGCAAAAGGTGCTTTGTTTATAATAGATAACTTCTGTATGTTCACACTCGCATTAGGGAAGTTTCTAAACAAACTCAAATCAGCTTCGGCAAAAGCGATTTTGGCGTCCATTTTTTCATTAAGCGCGGCTTCGATTTTGGCTTTGATTTGATCTTTAAAAAAATAAGGGATGGCAAATAAGGAAACAATAAGGAGTAACACAATGATGCCGGCAATTTTTAGGGTTTTCTTGAGCATGATACTTGTTTTTTAATTCAGGTTGACCCTGCAAAAATAATGCCTTTCCATACAAGATGGTTACTATTTGGGAAGTTTTATGATTTAGCACCTCTTTACTTGTTGAGAAATTGTTATTAACAGTCTGTAGGTTTTCCATAATTTCTGAAATAGTTTTAGTTAATTTGTGCTTCTATGAAGAAGCAGCACCAAGTCATTTTATCTTTAGGTACCAATCAAGGCAATCGGCTCGAAAATATCGAGAATTGTATTGCAGATTTGCATCGTGAAATTGGGACGCTTATTAAAGTTTCTAAACTGTATGAAACGCCTTCATGGGGTTTTGAAAGTGAGAAATTTTACAATTGTGCGGTAATCATGAATACGCATAAGTCGGCACACCAACTCTTAGAAGAGGTGCTGTTGTTGGAAGAAGCATTAGGTAGAGTTCGTCACGATTCTGAAGGTTATCAAGCCCGCGTTATCGATATTGACGTGATTGCCTATGATGAAGAAATCATCGCCTCCGAAAAATTGCAAGTGCCTCATCCCGAAATGCAAAATAGATTGTTTGTGTTACTTCCTATGCGGGACTTAAATTTGGATTGGCGCCATCCTATACTGCAAAAATATTTACACGAATTACTTGTCCTTTCAGAAGATAAAAGCAATTGTGTAGTCGTGCAAAATCTACAAGTTCCTATCGCATCCATACGATTAGAACATTTCAATTATATTGCCATTGAAGGAAATATTGGAGCAGGTAAAACGACCTTAACCAATAAACTAGCCGAGGATTTTAATGCAAAAACGGTATTGGAACGGTTCGCAGACAATCCGTTTTTACCTAAGTTTTACGAAGACCAAAGTCGATATGCTTTTCCTTTGGAAATGTCTTTTTTGGCAGATAGATACCAACAAATAACAGATGATTTAGCTCAGTTTGATTTGTTTAAGGATTTTATCGTAGCCGATTACCATATTTTCAAATCATTGATTTTTGCTAAAGTTACCTTGGCGGAAGATGAGTTTCGTTTGTATAAAACAATGTTCGACATCATATACAAAGAAATGCCAAAACCTGATTTGTATATTTACCTCTATCAAAGTACCGAACGACTTTTAGAAAATATTAAAGAAAGAGGAAGAAGCTACGAGCAAGAAATTCCAGCAGAGTACTTGGAGAAAATTAATAATGGCTATTTAGACTATATCAAATCCCAACATGATTTAAATATTCTAATTATTGATGTTACGAATAGGGATTTTGTTAGCCGTCAAGAAGATTATGTTTTTGTGTTGAACGAAATCCAAAAGAAACTAACGCTTTAATGAAAAATGGCCTCTTTTTTCAGGTATACTATCGTTTATTTTTGCCACATACCAATAATCACTAGACGGCAATTCTTTGCCATTTAAAGTCCCATCCCAAGAAAAAGTAGAAGCGTTTAATTCAATTATGAATTTCCCAAACCGATCAAATATTTTCACTTGAGCTTCTGGATAATTGAGAAGCCCTTTAATAAACCAAGTGTCATTATAGCCATCGTTGTTTGGGGTAAAGAAATCGGGTGCGACCAACACTATAAATTTTTGAGTTTTTATACCGCAATTATTCTTTTCTTTTACAGTACAAGTATACATTCCGCCTTCAGTTACAGTGAATACATTAGACGATTGGAAATCTTGGCCGTTTATGCTATATAAAAAATCACCTGCAGTAACCATGTTTACCGTAACAATTGAATTGTCGGTAGTAATTGATGCAATTTCTGGAGCGTTGTGATACTGAATTGTAAAGTTTTTAGTTTTATTACAATTAGCCGGTGGAGGGGTTGTAATGGTAACACTATAATGGGTTAATCCATCCGATTGTATGGTTTGAGTCGTAGCTCCTGTAGACCATAAATAACTCATGGTAGGATTACCAGCATCTAATAGTATGGTGTCGTTTTTACACAGATCAAGCGTTTCGTCAGTTGCAACAGGGGAGTTGTATACTTTTATGTCCACCGGGGCTCTGTCGGATAAGCAATTGTTTAAATTGGCTTCTGCATAAAAAACAGTGTCTTGATGTATGTTCGGTACCACAAAATGGGTGCCTAAAAATATAGTGTTTTGACTGGTCGGACTATCAAACCAAAACATAATGCCCGAAGTGGTTTGCACATCAATTACAGTATAGGTTTCATCACACATATAATAAGGCGATGTAACGGTTAATATCGGCTTCGGAATAACAAAGGCATTAATAAGGGTTCTTGAAATATCGGGGCAACCTAGAGTATGGGCTGCAGCATAATAGGGTGTTGTTGCCGCTATAGCAGGTGTAGTAAAACTAGTGCCTGTACCTAGGACAGTAGTGCTCGTCAAACTATCATACCAATTGATATTTCCGGTATTACTGGTGGCTTGTATGATTTCAGTTCCTGTACCACAACGTGTGGCAGTCACCGTTGATGTGATGGAAGCGATTGTAAGTGTAGAACTAGTAGCAATATGCAAAATAGGATCACCAGGCATGCCACCATATTCAACAATGTAGCCTTTCGGTTGGTAATTTCCAGCAGGTTCACCTATGTTTGTCAGATCATTCCAAGATCCTGTTATTCCAACACCTGGGGCAGTAACGTGGGCGTAGTTTTCATTCCCTAAATTGTTGGGCTCTCCTGAGTTCCAAAAAGCATAAGTGGTTGTGAATCCAGTGAAGTTTCCGGTCCAAAAAACGGTCCCCGCTTCGGGTCCGGTCATCCATTTCCACGTGCCTTCTACAGCTTCATCACTGCCTCCTATCCATCCGGCACCTGTAGTCTGCTCGCCAGCAAGTTGGGATTCTTCTGCAGAGGTCAATGTGGCTAGATATCCTTGTAGTCCATAATAAGTGCTGATTTGAGCCGCTACTTTGGCATCACTCCAAGTTATTCCTATGTTGGGAACGAATAAATAATAATGGCCATTTGAAGGGAGATAATTCGCTTGACCTACAGAAATCGAAAAATTCCGAATTCCACTAGGATTGCTTGTCGTAGTTGAAAATTCCACATCTTTTATAGCCGCAATTAAGTCAATATAGGTGGGTTGCCCACCAACTCCTGTAAGGGAAAGGATAGCAGTCGTTGCATTCCAACTGGATGCAATCGTAGGGTGGCTTCCGGTCAATGTTAACAAATCACCTAGAGCATAACCCGATGATATTTGAATGTATATGGCATCAATACCGGTATCGTCAGGATCGGTAATCTGCATGTCGGTAACAATTTTAATAGTGCTCCCAGGACAAAACATTTGATTTCCAGTAGCATCAAGATAAGGGGCCACATTGTTAAGCGGGATGACTTTAGTCTTGGTGGAATCCTTTTCAAAAGTTAGAGGCGTGAAATAGGCTTTGCTTGTACTAAAACCGCTGAAAGGAATAAGTACAACCAAGGTAAAACACAACAATAAACCAACTTTCTTTTTCATGGCGTAAAATTAAAGAATAAGTCTGCTATTCTTCTAAAATAAATGCTAAAAGGAGGGTTAGTACTTTAGTTTTTGAAATAAATCCCAAACTACAATTCCCATACTCACCGATATATTTAAGGAATGTTTGGTTCCTAATTGGGGAATTTCAATGGATCCTTGGCACTTCTCTATCGCTGCTTGGGAAACACCATATACTTCATTGCCAAAAACTAAGGCGTATTTTTTACCTTTTTCAATCGCAAAGTCTTGTAAGTAAACGGAATTTTCTACTTGCTCTATAGCCAAAACTTCAGCACCTTCTTTTTGAAGCATTTCAATAACCGTTACTACATCTTTATGGTACTCCCAAGTCACTGTTTCTGTAGCACCTAACGCAGTTTTGTGTATTTCTTTATGGGGTGGTACAGCAGTAATGCCACACAAATATATTTTTTCTAATAAAAAAGCGTCCGCAGTTCTAAAAACAGAACCAATGTTGTGCAGACTTCGAATGTCATCTAATACAATACTAATTGGGGTTTTTTCAGCTTCTTTAAAAGCGGCAACCGATTTACGCTCCAATTCTTTATTTTCGAGCTTACGCATATTTTTTTTGGCAAAGATATTCAAAAAAAAAGCTCCCAAGAATGGAAGCTTTTCTGAATTTATAATTCCTTTTAATTATTTTGCTGGAGTAGCTCCTTCAGCTGGTGCATCTGGCAAAATAGTTCCTTTAATAGTAAGAACTTTAGTTTCTTGTCCAACTGCATTAGATTTAACGGTTACTGTTTTAGTGAAAGCACCAACTCTGTCAGTAGCATAGTGTACTTTAATAACACCTTTTTCTCCTGGTTGGATTGGTTTCTCTGGTTTAGTAGGAACTGTACATCCACAAGAACCTTGAGTGCTTTCGATAGTTAAAGGTTTGTTCCCGTTATTTGTTAATACAAACTCTCTTGTACCTTCAGCATTGTGAGGAAGAGTTCCATAATCGATAGTTTCGTTTTCGAATACCATTCCAGCTCCATCTACTTTTGGAGTTTCTACTTTAGTAGGGATTACTTTTTTTTCTGCTTTTTTTGCTTGAGCATTGGTTGTAGCAACACCAAATACAGTGATTGCAGCTAATAAAATTATTCTTTTCATTTTTATAAGTTTTTATATTTATTGAGACAAATCTATCCAAAATAGTAAAGGCAAGCTTTTTTTTTGTCTTAATATTAAATTAATTTTTTTTGAGATTACTATTCGCACTAAAATATTTAAATTCGCCTACTTGTTCAATTCTAATACCTATTCCATTGTCAGCCAAAGAAACTAAAACGAAGGAAACTCCTTTAATGAAACAATACAACGAGATAAAACGAAAATATCCCGATGCCTGTTTGTTGTTTAGAGTAGGGGATTTTTATGAAACTTTTGGAGAAGATGCCATAAGAGCTTCTAAAATTTTAGGTATAGTGCTTACAAAACGAGGAGCCGGTTCTGAAACTGAAACGGCATTAGCTGGATTTCCACATCATTCATTAAATACATATTTGCCTAAATTAGTTAAAGCGGGGCTGAGAGTTGCTATTTGTGACCAACTGGAAGACCCCAAAATGACTAAGACAATTGTTAAACGAGGTGTGACCGAATTGGTTACACCAGGGGTAGCACTAAATGATGAAGTGTTGCATTCCAAATCCAATAACTTTTTAGCAGCTCTTTATTTTGGAAAAAAACAGTGGGGTGTTGCCTTCTTAGATGTCTCTACTGGGGAATTCCTAACCTCACAAGGGAATGAAGAATATATTGATAAATTGCTTCAAAACTTTAGTCCAAGTGAAATCTTAATCCAAAAAAATAATAAAGCCCAATTCAAAGAAGTTTTTGGAAATGACTTTAATGTATTCTATCTCGAAGACTGGGTTTTTAAAACCGATTATGCAGTAGAATCACTGCTAAACCATTTTGAAACCAATTCCTTAAAAGGATTTGGAATCGAAGAGTTGTCGGATGGGATTATCGCTTCAGGGGCCATATTGTATTATTTGTCCGAAACCCAACACAACAAAGTCCAACACATTAACAATATCCAACGCATAGCGGAAGATGCTTATGTATGGATGGATCGCTTCACGATTCGAAATTTAGAATTGTATCATAGCACTTCCCAAAATGCAGTGACCTTGTTGGATGTGATTGACAAAACAATCTCTCCTATGGGTTCACGATTGCTCAAAAGATGGTTGGCACTTCCACTCAAAGAAATGAGTAAAATTCAAAGCCGTCATGAAGTAGTGACTTATTTAAAAGAGAATCAGGAAGTACTTCAGCAGATACAATATCAAATCAAACAAATATCCGATTTGGAACGATTGATTTCCAAAGTAGCAACCGGTAAAATTTCACCAAGAGAAGTTATTTACTTGAAAGAATCATTGGATGCTATTGTTCCTATAAAAGAAATTGCCTTGGCTAGCCCACAAGAAGCCGTGCGTGTAATAGGAGATACGTTACATGCTTGTGAATTGCTTCGTGAAAAAATTAAAACAACCCTGAATGCCGATGCTCCTGTGGCTATTGCCAAAGGTAATGCCATTGCTTCGGGTATACATGCCGAATTGGATGAATTGCGAAATATAGCCTTTTCAGGAAAAGAATATCTCGAAGGTATCGAGAAAAGAGAATCAGAACGCACCGGTATATCTTCTCTTAAAATATCCTTTAATAATGTGTTTGGGTATTATATCGAAGTACGCAACACCCACAAAGATAAAGTGCCTGCCGAATGGATTCGCAAGCAAACCTTAGTCAATGCAGAACGCTATATTACCGAAGAATTAAAAGAATATGAAACTAAAATTCTAGGGGCTGAAGAAAAAATACACCATATCGAAAGTTATTTATTCGAACAATTGGTACTGTGGATTGGAACCTATATCAAGCAAGTGCAGCTCAATGCTAATCTAATTGCTCAATTGGATTGTTTGCTGTCATTTGCCCAATTGGCTATCGAAAATGATTACGTATGTCCAATATTAGATGATAGTTATGAGTTGGAAATCACCAATGGGCGTCACCCGGTAATTGAAAAACAACTGCCCGTAGGGGTTCCCTATGTAGCCAACGATGTCTTTTTAGATCGCGAAACCCAACAACTCATTATGATTACTGGGCCTAATATGTCCGGTAAATCCGCCATATTACGGCAAACGGCTCTAATAGTGCTTTTGGCCCAAATGGGTAGCTTTGTACCTGCCGAAAGAGTTCGAATGGGTATCGTAGATAAAATATTTACACGAGTAGGTGCAAGTGATAATATATCAATGGGGGAATCTACTTTCATGGTGGAGATGAATGAAACAGCGTCCATCTTAAATAATATCTCCGATCGAAGTTTAGTCTTATTGGACGAAATCGGAAGAGGTACCAGTACCTATGACGGTATTTCCATAGCATGGGCTATCGCCGAATTTTTACATGAAAATCCAGCACGTCCCAAAACACTCTTTGCAACCCATTATCATGAGTTAAATGAAATGAGCGAGTCGTTGCCGCGAATTCAAAATTATAATGTGTCGGTTAAGGAATTAAAAGATACAGTGTTATTCATTCGGAAGTTGGTTAAAGGAGGAAGTGCGCATAGTTTCGGGATTCATGTGGCTAAAATGGCGGGTATGCCCCAAATGGTTATCCAAAAAGCCCAAAAACTCCTTAAGAAATTAGAAAAAAATCATTCAAGTGAAATGTTACAAGGGGTTAAGGCATCCAAAGAAGACATGCAGCTTAATATCTTTAATTTAGATGATCCATTATTGGAAGAAATACGAGAAGATATCTTGAGTTTAGATATAAATACGCTTACCCCCGTGGAGGCATTGATGAAAATCAATGAAATAAAAAGGATGCTGCAGAAAAAATAATGCAACAAAGAGGATTTGCTAATCAGTGGGTTAGCTTTTTCATGAGTTTTTTTCAAAAAAAGGTTTGCATAATTCATTTTTAATAGTACATTTGCATCCGCAATACGGTAGAAGTATTGCAGTTCTTATAAAACTTGATAATGCGAAAATAGCTCAGTTGGTAGAGCGCGACCTTGCCAAGGTCGAGGTCGCGGGTTCGAGCCCCGTTTTTCGCTCAACATCTTATACGCTCGGATGGTGAAATTGGTAGACACGCTGGACTTAAAATCCAGTGAACAGCAATGTTCGTGCGGGTTCAAGTCCCGCTCTGAGTACAAAGGCCTCAAACTATGTTTGAGGCTTTTTTGTTTTATTAACTTTTTTAATTCTAAATGGGAACTTTTGTAATCAGTAAACGGTTTAATGACGAATATAAATTCGAATACGTTTCACGTAAAGGTAAAACCATTGTCACTAGCGATAGCTATGAATTGAAGTTTGAATGTGAGGAAGCTATTGAGCTGCTCAAAGAGTCGCTACTAACCTGTGTATACCTACGGTTTAAAACGTCCAAAGGCAAATGTTTCTTTAAGGTAATGATAGGAGAAAAGAGTATGGCGGTTAGTCGAAGATATTCTACCGAACTCCTCTTGCAAAAAGGGATAGCTGAAATCATAAAATACGCAGCCCAATCCGAAGTTTTGGATTTTTCCAATAACGATTCCATATTTGCAGATTGATATAAAAAAGAAAGCCACGCATAGCGTGGCTTAAATCTTTTAAAAGATAATTAGTGTGTACTAATTATTTTTTTGCAGGTGCAGCTGGAGCAGCAGCTTCAGCAGCTGGAGCAGCAGTTGTGTCAGCAGCAGCAGCAGTTGTATCTGCAGCTGGAGCAGCAGTTGTGTCAACAGCTTCAACAGCAGTTGTATCAGCAGCAGCAGCGTCAGTAGCCTCAGCTTGTTTACAAGATACTACAGTTAATGCAGCAACAACAGCTAAACTTAAAAATACTTTTTTCATCTTACTTAATTATAAAAGGTTAATTATTAATTCGAGGCAAAGATATAAATTTTTTTATTCAGAAAAATATTTATTTGACTTTTTTTAAAAATCCATACGTTTTACTTCACTTTTTATTTATCAAAGACCGTGCCAAAACTTAAAATAATGTTAATTATTTCTTTTTAGGATGCACTATCTTTAATTCCGAGATAATATTCGTGGCATTAGCGTATTTGTCTACTATAAATAATACATACCGAATGTCTACCATAATGTTTCTACAAATATCAGGGGAGTAATTGATATCACTCATAGTGCCTTCCCATACTCTATCAAAATTCAAACCAATTAAATTACCCTTGGCATCTAATGCAGGACTACCCGAGTTTCCTCCTGTAGTATGATTCGTGGCAATAAAGGCTACTGGCATTTTACCCTTGAATCCATATTGACCATAGTCTTTAGTGTGGTATAAATCAATTAACTTTTTAGGAACATCAAATTCATAATCACCCGGTACATATTTTTCCACTACTCCATCTAAATAGGTGAATGGCTCATAAGTAACTCCGTCATTAGGTTTATATCCTTTAACTTTACCATAGGTTACTCGTAAGGTACTGTTGGCATCCGGGAATAAACGCGCCGACTTTGGACTTAATTCCAATAAGGCTTTCATATACATACGCTGAGTAGCTGTATTTTTTAAATTCAACGCGTCATATTTAGGGGCTACAATTTTAAAATAACCGTCAGCCATTTCCTTAATAACTTGATAACCATAATCTTGGTTGAGGTTCTCTAATACCGTTTTGGGATCTCCCGCCAATAAAACTTTGACTTGATCATACGTAACCATTTTGGATTTCGTAAAGACATCCGACGCTAAAGTTTCTGAATTTAAATTCTCAAACTGATTGGGTAAGTATGCTTTTGGATATTTTTGACTGTATATACGCATCAACTGCTCCAATACTTTTTGATCGACACTCGGATTAAAGTCTTTGTAAAAATCACCCAATCCAGTTACTAATGCGTTTCTTCTATCCGTAAAAGCTTGCTCTCCTTTGTTGGTGTAAATTTGTTCCAATTGGTATAATTTATACCCCAAAGTAAGTATCTCAGTATTGCGCAAAGCAATCTCTGTAAATAAATCTCGAGCCAATGCATAGTCTTTTATAGCACCATAATTGCTTTCAAAGTCCTGCAATAACGCTCCATACTCAGCAGTCTTACCCGCTTTGGCTACACGTTCTAAAAATTCTTTTTCAAATTTTTGCTTCGAAGCAATAGCATTGGATTTTTTTAACCCCTTAGTTTCTCCAATCCATTTTTTCCAATAATTAGCCACTCCAGCATACTTAGAAGCATACTGTATTTTAATCGCAGGATCTTTTCGCATAAATCCATCTTGTACTTTCAAAGCCGCATCACGCACTTCTATTTTAGCTGGATTCAAAGTGTTTACGATTTGTTCAATGGCATAAGAAGGTAAATACTCTTGGGTTCGCCCAGGGTATCCCATTACCATGGTAAAATCATCCTCTTTCACTCCATCCAACGAAATCGGTAATGAATACTTAGGCTTATAAGGTACATTGTCTATAGCGTATTCAGCCGGACGATTGTTTTTGTCGGCATAAATACGAAACATTGAAAAATCTCCGGTGTGACGAGGCCATACCCAATTGTCAGTATCGGAACCAAATTTACCTATCGCACTCGGTGGCGCACCTACCAAACGAATGTCTTTATAGGTTTCAGTAACAAATAATAAGTACTGATTGCCATCATAAAACGTTCGTATGCTGTTTTCTTGCCAAGCCTCTTTAGGCATTGTTTTACTCAACGTACTGATGTTTTCTTGTGTCTTTTTTTGTTTTTCAGCTTCTAAGGTTAATGTGCTTACTCCCTCTAAGACTTTTGAAGTCACATCGTCAATGCGCACAATAAACGTAACAACCATACCCTTGTTTGGCAATTCATCTTCCATCTTATAGGCCCAAAAACCATTGGCTAAATAGTCGTGATCTAACGAAGAATGATTTTGTATCGCGTCAAACCCACAATGGTGATTGGTCAAAATCAATCCTTTTTCCGAAATAACTTCTGCAGTACAGCCTCCATCAAATTGAGGCACTGCATCTTTGATACTGGAATGATTCACAGCATATATTTGATCGGCCGTAATTTTCATTCCCAATGTTTTCATCTCGTTTTCATTCATCCCTTTTAATAAAGAAGGAACCCACATCCCACCTTGCTGGGCTTGAGCTTGAACAAAAAAGAATACGAGTAAAAGTCTTAAAAATTTCATATATAAATTATTAGAGTTCGTTTTAGTGTATGGTATTATAATAGTTGATTCAGTATA
>JAHEHJ010000146.1 GCA_024644655.1 Flavobacterium sp. | reverse complement strand
CTCCAATTTCAGGTCCAGCGTGCGTATAAGCTCCTGCATGACTTTCTCTTGAAATTGACGAACCAACTACATTACAAACACCAAATACAAAAGCGCCGTGCTCTTTTGCTAGTTTAATAGCGGCCATAGTATCGGCCGTTTCTCCTGATTGAGAAATCGCAATAACAACATCTTTACTGCTAATAATTGGATTTCTATATCTGAATTCCGAAGCATATTCTACTTCAACTGGAATTCTTGCAAATTCTTCAAAAACATATTCAGCAACTAAGCCCGCATGCCATGAAGTTCCACAAGCCACAATGATAATTCGGTCAGCATTAAGAAACTTCTCTAAATTATCTTCTACACCAGCCATTTGAATTAAACCTTCGTTAGCGTGTAATCGTCCTCTGTATGTGTCTTTGATAACACTAGGTTGTTCATAGATTTCTTTCAACATAAAGTGATCGTAACCTCCTTTTTCAATTTGTTCCAAATTTAATTGAAGCTCTTGAATGTATGGATCTACCAATGAATCATCTTTGATTTTTCTGATTTTCATTGGTTTGTGCAACCTAATATTAGCCATCTCGCCATCTTCTAAATAAATAGCATTAGAAGTGTATTCAATAAATGGAGAAGCATCTGAAGCGATAAAGTATTCTCCTTCACCTACCCCAATTGCTAATGGACTACCTAAACGAGCTGCTACAATTTCATTTGGATTTTTTTTATCAAAAACAGCAATCGCATAGGCTCCTACCACTTGATTCAAAGCCACCTGAACTGCTTTTCCTAATTTTAATTTTTCTTTGATTTGAATATCTTCAATCAAATTTACTAATACTTCGGAGTCGGTATCTGAATGAAAAACATACCCTCTTTTGCGCAACTCTTCTTTTAAAGGAGCATAATTTTCAATAATTCCGTTATGAATGATTGCTAAATCTCCTGAATTAGAAAGGTGTGGGTGTGAATTAACATCGTTAGGCACCCCATGAGTAGCCCATCTTGTATGTCCTATCCCTATAGTACCATTGGTTGTAATCTCTGTTGCTGCTTTTGCTTCAAGATCAGAAACTTTACCTTTGGTCTTGCATAGTTTCAAGTTTTCACCATCATATAGCATGACACCCGCACTATCATAACCGCGGTATTCTAATCTTTTTAATCCTTTGATAACAATAGGATAAGCTTCTCTATAACCAATATATCCAACTATTCCACACATAATTTTAGTCTAATTAGGTTTTGTATAATAAATTTGAAGTTTTAGTCTTTTATCTTCTGGTACAGAAGGGTGACTTCCATAAAGAATTGTTCCAAGCGGATTCATAACCGATGATTTGGCCACTTTTGACGAAAATGTATTTGCAGTTCTCAACTTAGTAAATGAGGCATCTCCAATGTTTTCTGTAACCACAAGCCCTAATTTAACATTAGTCGAATCGGCATGTTTTACTAAATTTCTAATCTGATTGGTAATTCTAATTTTATATGTTTGACCTCTTCCATTAGTAACCGCTTCTTTATTGATTAATCCACTAAAGATATATTTCGATTTTTTGGTGTCAGCTGCGCTAGTAGCATCAACATAATAATCATATACGGGTATATTATGTGTCAGATCATATAAATATACTCGATTTGGCTCTGTACTATTAGCCATTTTAGTGGCGTCAATATTAAAAATTAAATTGGCTTCATTGATTAACCAACCTTTACTTCTAATTAAATCGAGTTCCCCTGGTGTATTAAAAAGATTAATAACTGCCATTGAACCTTCGCCTCCTTTTACATACAAATTAGCATCCCCAACAGAGGTATTTGGATTATTTACCGCCGAGGTATATGTTCCGTTAGCTCCACTTTGATCCAAAAGACTAACTGAATTCCCAGTCATATTCAAATCAATTGTTTTTTGAACTCTAGTTATTGCACCATTAGAATCTACTAAATCTTCTGTATAACTTATGGTGATTTTACCTGCTTTAAGGTTCATCATTGCCATACTTCCTGCACTTCCTGAGACGCTCTCTACTTTAAAGTATAACCCTCTAAAATAATCTTTAAATACATCATTAGTGACTAATTTATCAGGCGCACTTAAAATTTTATTGGCGAAAAAAGTACTATTCAATTTCAAACGCATCGCTGGGACAGAACGGGCGGTAGTTACCTTGCCATCGGTTGCAGTTGTAGTTTGCACAATTTCTTTAGGACTAAAATAAAACGCATCATTTTGTGCTGCATTTGTTGAATTATTCAATCTTGAACCAATTTTAGCATTATCAAACAAGGTGTTTTGATCTGTAAAATAAGATTGCGTTTGTAGAAGTCCTCCTAAAGGATCTAAATCCCTCATATAATATCCAGATTCATAAACGCTTAATTTTATTGGTGCTTGACCTCCATAAATAGAATCCAATTCATACACATGACTACCATCGGTGTTAGTTGTTGTAAGTGTACTAAAATAAGGCACTGACAAATACACACTATCTACAACAGCATGAGCACCAATTGTTGGAGCCAAAGCCGCTAAATTCAATTGCGTTGCAAAATGAGCTGTAGTTTTTCCAAACGCTGGATCATCATAAATTCCCAAAGCGTTTACTGCTAAATTATTAGTGGCAACAGGTCCAATTTTTTGGTTGTGTGCCACAACAGCCGAAGTGTATTGTAACAAATCGAAATGATTATCACCTATCAAATTTCCACCGATAGAATTATAATCTTTATCGCAAGAATATAAAAAAACAATGCTCATTACAACCAAAAGCATTTTCTTAATAAAAGAGGTATTGTACATGTTTCGTTTTAAAGTTTAATTTTAAAGAACTTCATTTTTATAGAAATTAGTATACGCTTCTGCAAATACTTCTTTCGATTGGAAAGGTAAAAAAGGTTTTCCTGAAGATTCTATAAATTTTGTTAAACTTGGCGATAGATTTTCAGAAGCAATTATAACTGCATCTGAATGCTTTACCGTTGCTTTTATAATATTTTCGTAATCAGGAACTTCCAAATCTAAAATAGATTCTAAAGGGACATTATCAAATTTAACTTTATTAATCATTTCTGCATCTAACGTTCCTTCAAATGACTGACTGTATACTGAAGTGACTATTTTAGTTTCAGAAAATAACGCTTCATTCTTATAAAAATGCTTCATATATATTGGCAACATAGCAGCCATCCATCCATGAACATGGATAATATCCGGAACCCAATTCAATTTTTTAACCGTCTCTACTACTCCTTTTGCAAAGAAAATAGCGCGCTCGTCATTGTCTGGGTACATGTTCCCTTCTTCATCTGTAAATGTGGCTTTCCTTTTGAAGTACTCGTCATTATCAATAAAGTACACCTGTATTCTTTCTTTTGGAATTGATGCCACCTTGATAATCAATGGCATATCCAAATCATTTACTACCAAATTCATCCCTGAAAGTCGAATTACTTCATGCAATTGGTGTCTTCTCTCATTGATATTTCCGTATCTTGGCATAAAAATTCTAATCTGTCCGCCTTGATCATTAATCATTTTCGGCACATCGTAGGACATCAAAGAAACCTCATTTTCAGCAAGATAAGGAACTACTTCAGATGATACATATAATATCCTCTTGTCTTTCATATTATAATTTACTTAATTTTTTGGCAATAAAAACCGAGCAAAATTACAAAAATTTATGCACTTTATAACAAATATGTTAAGTTTGCACTCCATTTAAAACATCCATCATGCACATTTTCTACGGAAAAGCACCCTTAATAGCACACCTAAAACCTATTAAATCAGCACATTCCACTATTGGATTTGTCCCAACAATGGGCGCTTTGCACGCTGGACACCTAGCTTTAATGGAACTTTCTTTACAAGAAAACGACTATACGGTGGTGAGCATTTTTGTCAATCCAACCCAATTTAATAACCCGGAAGATTTAGCCAAATATCCTCGAACTTTAGAAGAAGATGTAAGAAAAATTACCGCTTTGAATCCGGAAATTATGGTGTACGCACCCTCTGTTGAAGATATTTACGATGGTAATCCTGTTTCTCAATCTTTTGATTTTGACGGATTAGAAAACCAAATGGAAGGCAAATTTAGACCCGGACATTTTGATGGAGTAGGCACAATTGTGAAACAGCTGTTTGAAATTGTAACGCCAACGAATGCTTATTTTGGAGAAAAGGATTTCCAACAATTGCAAATTGTCAAAAAATTAGTAGTCAAAAATCAGTTACCAGTCACTATCATTGGTTGTCCTATTTATAGAGAAGCCAATCAACTTGCCATGAGTTCAAGAAACGAGCGCTTGTCGGCTGAAGAACGAAACCAAGCAAGCTTAATTTACCAAACACTACTTCAGGCCAAAGAGAAATTTCAAAATGGAACTGTAGAAAGTGTGAATCAATTGGTACAACAGACTTTTGAAAACCACCCATTATTTGACTTGGAATACTTTGTCATCGCCGATGAAGAGACACTATTGCCTTGCACAACCAAAGAAAAACATAAGAATTACCGCGCATTTATTGCGGTTTTTGTTAACAATATTCGATTGATTGATACCATTTCACTAAATTAATTTACTTTTGCACCATGCAAATTCAAGTAGTAAAATCAAAAATACACCGCGTTAAAGTAACCGGAGCCGATTTAAATTACATCGGGAGCATCACTATTGACGAAGCCTTACTCGAAGCTTCTAACATTATTGAAGGCGAAAAAGTAGCTATCGTGAACGTGAACAATGGTGAACGTTTTGAAACCTATGCTATCAAAGGAGAAAAAAATTCAGGTACCATCACTTTAAACGGTCCTGCCGCTCGAAAAGTACAAAAAGACGATATCATTATTATTATTTCGTATGCAACACTCGAATTTGAAGAAGCTAAAACTTTCAAGCCGTGGATTATTTTTCCAAATGAAAATGACAATTCATTGACATAATTGAACCCATTATATAGAATATAACCACTCTCAAAAGGAGTGGTTTTTTATTTCATATTTACCCTGCTAAAGTTTGAAACCTCTAAAGGATTGAAAACAATATTTTTATTAGACAATTCTTTACTGTAAATTTGAATTCAATTTATTCCAAGAATTATGTCGAAAGTTAAAACCACTTTTTTCTGTCAAAACTGCGGAACGCAATATGCTAAATGGCAAGGACAATGCAACGCCTGTAAAGA
>JAHEHJ010000137.1 GCA_024644655.1 Flavobacterium sp. | reverse complement strand
TTTCTTTTTACTATTTATCTCTGTTTTAAGAGCACCAGCTCAAAGTATAAGTCCCACAATAGTTAATGTGGGAGGAATAACAAGTAAAACGCTCGACTATAGCATAGGCGAATCTGCCTCCGTTGCCTATTTTCAAATTACTAATCAATTCAGTTTAAGTTCCGGTTTCATTCAATCATTCACGCCGTTAGTGACAGGACTTGTTAATCGGGTTTTCGAGGAGGGTGAGAAGATGATACTATCGCCAAATCCTGCCACAGATTATGTTAGATTAAAAGGAGGTTTAGCTAAACCAGGATTCGTCGAATTTCACCTCATTGACCTACAAGGTCGCATTCTTGATACCTACCCAACCACTTATTACATCAATTACTTCGATAAAGAAATAAACACCTCCCATTTGCAAGGTGGCACTTATTTCATTCGACTGATCTATTCGTCCTCTGAAGGCATTAAACAAGCTTTATCATTTAAATTCATTAAAATAGACTGATGAAAAAATCCCTTACTTTACTCTTCTTACTCGTTTCTTTCTTTGCCTTTTCCCAAAACAATGGCATCAACTTCCAGGGCGTAGGCAGAAACTCATCTGGTGCAGTGCTAGCTGCACAAAAAATCAGCCTTCGCTTCTCTGTTATTCAAGGTTCTGAAACAGGAGCAGTCGAATACGTAGAATCCAAAGAGGTCATAACAAATGCACAAGGCATTTTCTCTGTGGTAATCGGAGATGGAACCCAAATCTCAAAAACGGGAAATTTCACAGATGTCAACTGGAAAATCTATCCTAAATTCTTAAAAGTTGAAATGGATCCCGCTGGAGGAACCAGCTTCGCGGCCATGGGAAGCACCCGTTTACAATCAGTTCCATTCGCTTATTATGCAAATGGTGTAAATGCAGATAACGTAGATGGCGTATTATCCGCTTCCAAAGGGGGAACTGGTGTAGCAACAATCTCAGCTTTGAAAACGGCTTTAGGGGTGGATCAAATCAATAATACGAACGATTTAGCGAAGCCGATTAGTACGGCTACACAGGTGGCATTAGATACCAAAGTTTCAACAGCCACTTTTTCTACGACGGTTGTGACGAAAGCAAATATTACAGATGTAGAACTTAAAGCTCCACTTGAATCGCCGACCTTCACAGGAATCGTTTCTGGTATTACCAAAGCGATGGTAGGGCTTTCGAATGTAGAAAACACAGCAGATTTAGCAAAACCAATCAGCGCGGCAACTCAGGAAGCATTAGACACGAAGGTATCAACGGAGACATTTTCTACAACTGTTGCAACTAAGGCAAATATTGCAGATGTAGAACTTAAAGCACCCATTGAGTCACCCACATTTACCGGAACCGTTTCTGGTATTACAAAAGCAATGGTAGGGCTATCTGACGTGGAAAATACGGCTGATTTAGCAAAGCCAATTAGTACGGCAACTCAGGAAGCATTAGATACCAAAGTTTCAACAGCCACTTTTTCTACGACGGTTGTGACGAAAGCAAATATTACAGATGTAGAACTTAAAGCACCCATTGAGTCACCCACATTTACCGGAACCGTTTCTGGTATTACAAAAGCAATGGTGGGACTTTCTAATGTAGAAAACACAGCAGATTTAGCGAAACCAATCAGTACCGCCACACAGACGGCACTAGATACGAAGATTTCCGTTTCTACTTTTACAACTACTCTGGCATTATATGAAAATTCAATACATAAATCTGCAGCAGCTGATTTAGGTGGTGCATCCCCGAGTGACATCTTATACCCAACACAAAAGGCAGTTAAAGAATATGTGGCTGCTAATAATGCAGCTGGTGGTATTGCGGATGGTAGTATAACGAGTATTAAAATTGCTGATGCGGCTGTGAATTTTCAAAAATTACAAACAATACCGGCAAATACAATACTAGGCAATACGACTTCTATTCAAGCAAGTCTTCAAGCAATAACTACCACAGGAACTGATAAAGTCGTTTTATCAACTAGTCCCACATTAGTGTCTCCTAATTTAGGACAGGCAACTGCAACTAGCATTAATAATGTTTCAATCAATACTTTAAGTGGAACAGCTTCAATTACTGTAAGAGGAGAAACCACTTTACGTGGTAATAATAATGGTGATGATGCTCCAAATCAGCGTTATGAAAATATATTAGGAGAGGGGATTGTAAGTTTAACTACGAATCAAGCCATTGATGGTCAAAAAACATTTCAAAATAATATAGTAATGGGTAATATTGGAGGACTTGCAGGTACTTCATCTCCAACAACTATAGATTTTGCAAATGGTAGTAGAATAGGTGATTTAGACAATATAAATAATGGCAATCCTGACCTTAATGGATCCATTGATTTATATGCGCCTGATGGTGCAAAGTGGGTCGAATTGAATTATGCAAATAGAAATTATATAGCTGTTACCGATAATAAAATCGGCTTTTGGGTAGATAATAATGAATGGGAATTCAACAACTTTGGAATAACAAAGATTCCTTATCATACTTTTTTGGGGGGAAATATATATTTTAGTCAGGATGGAATAACGGAAAATCATAATGCAAGTATTGAAAGTAATGGACCTCTATTAAAGATTTATACAAGGAGTGAAACATCCCAAGAAGATAGTATTGATGTTGATTATGGAATTCAATTAAATTTTGCAGATAAAAGTAGAATAGATTTGCTAGATGATTTTATGGTTTCTTCAATTACCGATACGGCAAATAAGCAATCTTCTAATTTAATACTTTCAAAGAATAGTTTGTCTTTTGATTTTTTTGATGAAGTCAATTTATATAGTAATCATTGGGCTTTTCACGGTGATGATGGTTCATCTTGGTTTCCAGGGGATTTAAACTTTACAGACAATCATGCTATTAATTTTATAAGTACAGGCACTTCTACACCAACATCCAATGCAAGTATTAATTCCATTGGACCATTTTTAAAAATTCAAACTAGGCCTTTAACACCAGATGATGATACAGAGGCAGAAAATGGAATAAGTTTAGAATATGAAAATTTAAACAATATCAAAATTAATAGTAGTGGAGTTCAATTAACTACATGGAACACTAATAACAGTAGCCCGTCATTTGTTAATGTAAGTGAATCTTCATTTAATTTTTTTTCAAATAATAATTTAAATAATCAAAACAGATGGTATTTTAACGGGGCAGATGCTAGTACCAATTTGCCAGGAGCTTTATTATTAACTGGCAATATTGAAACTGAAGGGACTTTAACATTAGGAAGTACAATTTTTACTAATCAACCAGCCACTAATGGTTATGTCTTAACATATAACGCTGGAAATGCTATTTGGCAAGCACCTTTAACTGGAACAGGAACAAGTGGCCAGCTTTCTTTCTTTAATGGTACAAGTTCAATGACATCAAGTAGTGAATTATTTTGGAATGCTTCTAAAAATAGTCTTGGAATAGGTATAATTTCTAACTCTGCTTTTCAAAAATTTGATTTTATTAGTGGGGCCCCTAACCAAAATTCACTATTAATTGCAGCTCCAGATGGAGACGGGGCAGGTTCTCAGATAGGTTTTATTTCAAATAATGGAAACGATACAAATGCTGGACTTTTTCAATTAGATGGTGTTGGAAATATGGTTTTTAGGACTATACAATCTAATTTATCTTTTGATAATTTTGGGGAAGGTGATATTGAATTTAGGGTAGGAAAAATTGTCGGAAACGGATTTAATTTTACAACACCTTTCAAAATCAAGGCGGATCAATCAATTAATTTTTATTCAAATGTAAATATCTCTTCAGGTACACTAAGTGTTACTGGAAATGTTTATGTAGATGGAACTGTCTCTTCCGCAGGAACCGAATTAACTTCTGACATTCGTTTAAAGAATAATATTCTCCCGATTAAGAATTCTTTGCATTTAATTAACCAATTAAATCCAGTTAGTTATAATAAAAAAATTAGTTTGTCTTCAAAAGATTATTCTATTTCTGAAAACGGCTTCATTGCACAAGAACTTCAAAAAATACTACCAGATTTGGTGCATGAATCTGTAGATAAGGATAAATTAATGAGCGTTAATTATACCGCTATTATCCCAATTCTGACAAAAGGGATTCAGGAACAACAGGCTATTATTGAAGACCAAAAAAAGCGCTTAGATACACTTGAAAAGTTAGTAAATGAGTTAATAAAAAAACAATAGTTTATTTATTAATGGTCAGAGGTATATATATATAAACTAGTAGCTCATGGTAAAATTTGAGCTGCTCATTCAAATAAAAAAATTCACCCTAAAACCTCAACCCATCATCCTTACCCGTCGAAAAAGCCTTCGAGTAATCGATTTTGCGGACCTGACCAGCAACGTAATTAATACCTTGCAAAAGGTGATTTAGATAAGTCGGTTCTTGGTAGTTTTCTTTCGCGTGGCCTAAAGTCGTGACCCAGATGTGACCACCTTGGAAATTTTGGGTCCAAACCGCTGGGAAATAGTCGCCGTAAACGCCTTTGTGTTTTGTGATGAGGTCTTTTTGAGACGGGTCTAAGGTAGTCACGTCGTGCATCATTAATGTTTGGATGCCTGGGTAGAGTTCAAAGCCAAAATAGCATTCGTCTTCTTTCGTCCATTTTAAAGGGACACCTTGTAGGGATGGGTGGGAAGGGGCAATGTTAATGACTGAAAAAAGTTGGAACTTGGCGTGCCAGGAGAAGGTTTCGCCTACCATCGATTTGAACCAGCTCCATTTGCGTTCTGTGCCCGTTACCGAGTGCACACCTACGAATCCGCCACCAGCTTCGATATAGCGGCGGAAAGCGACGCGCTGAGCATCCGTGTCGAAGACGTCGTTGTTAGTGGAGGTGAAGATGATGACTTTGTATTTGGCCAAATTCTGTTCTTCAAACACCCCTGGATCAGCCGATACATCCACTTGAAAGCGATTTTCAGAGCCTAGCTTCTGAACCGCAGCTACCGAAGAGGGAATATTATCGTGCACGTAGCCAGGGCCATTTTTCGTGTAGACAAGAACCGAATAAGAAGTCTTTTGCGCGAATGATGCGAAAGATGCAAAAGCAAAAAGCAGAAATAATGTCGTTAATCTCATTTTACGCCGTATTTATCAATTAAATAGATGATGGCTGCCATGTTCACGGCGCCTAAATGTAATTCTCTTTTGTTTACGTTTTCGAACACGTCCGTCTTTGCATGGTGTAAATCGAAATAGCGTTGACTATCTGGGATAAGTCCAGCTAAGATGGATTCTTTAT
>JAHEHJ010000124.1 GCA_024644655.1 Flavobacterium sp. | reverse complement strand
ATTTGCAAATGCTCTAAAGAAATTCCATCTCTCGGAATTCTCACAGGCGAAGAAGTACGTGATTCGGGCGCATGAAGAATCGCTTCGTTGGTCAAATAGCCTTTCATTGATTTACCAAATTCAGTAAATCCTTCTCTCAAAATCTGACTTAAAAAACCAGGAAACACCTGCCCCATTTCTACCGAAGTGGTACCCGGAACATAGGATGTAGTAGGAATAGTAGACGAGACTTTATTTTGAGTAAAATCAACCATTC
This sequence comes from Flavobacterium sp., assembly GCA_024644655.1. Classification (GTDB taxonomy): domain Bacteria; phylum Bacteroidota; class Bacteroidia; order Flavobacteriales; family Flavobacteriaceae; genus Flavobacterium. The sequence goes on along the minus strand of JAHEHJ010000124.1, from coordinate 5,127 downwards.
GTTGTGCGGGAACACGTTGAGTTTGACCAGCCAAATGCCATGCTTTTTGTTCAATACTCTTCTGAAATTCCATTCCAGCCAAAGGGCCAAATTTGGCAAAAGGAGCAAAATCTTCTAACTTCAATTCGATAACAATACCTGAATTGGCCGTAGCCTGATCGCGTTTGGAAGGAGACCACCCATTGGTCACAACCTCACCTGGGCTAGTGGCACAAGGCGCAATTACTCCTCCGGGACACATACAAAAAGAATACATGCCTCGGCCTCCCACTTGTTTCACAATCGAATACGGAGCGGGTGGCAAATGTTCTCCACGATAATCACAACTGTACTGAATACGATCTATTAATGATTGTGGGTGTTCTGCTCGCACTCCTAAAGCAAAAGGCTTGGCTTCAATCAATACTTTTTTGCGATCCAACAATTCAAAAATATCACGAGCCGAATGTCCTGTGGCCAATATGATTTTATTAGCCGCAATTGTATCCCCTTTTTGAGTTACCACGCCTTGGACTTCGTTATTTTTAATCAAAATATCAGTTACACGGGTTTCAAACAAAACCTGTCCGCCACATTCAATAATTTTTTCTCGAATATCCTGAATAATTTGAGGAAGTTTGTTTGTTCCAATATGCGGATGAGCATCAACCAAAATATCGGGTGTCGCACCAAAAGCGACTAACAATTCTAAAATTCGAGTTACATCACCTCGTTTTTTAGAGCGCGTGTACAATTTTCCATCAGAATAGGTACCTGCCCCACCTTCGCCAAAACAATAATTGGAATCTTCATTCACAATATGATCTCGGTTAATGGCTTTTAAATCACGACGACGACCACGAACGTCTTTTCCGCGTTCAATCACAATGGGCTTTAATCCTAATTCGATCAACTGCAAAGCGGCAAAAAGTCCCGCAGGACCTGCCCCAACAACAATTACCTCTTGGGCATGAGCTACATTTTTATAATCAGGAAGTGCTATGGATGACTCTTGAAAAGCTTCGCCTTGCAAATAAATCAATACTTTTAAATTGATTTTAATGGCTTTTTGACGCGCATCAATAGACCGTTTAAGTATCGAAACATGTTGAATTTCATGAACCCCTACCTTAATTTGTTTGGATAAATACTGCTGAAGCAACACGGCATCGGCAGCTATTTCGGGACTAACTTGAAGTACTAATTCTTTAGGCATAGGGCAAAGGTAGAAAAAGCATTGCTTTTTTATGGCATCTTTTTAAAAGGATTGCTTTCTTCAAAAGCTTTAAGAGCAAATGAAGCCAGCCAATGTTCTCCTTCATAATTACCATCCACTACTGAAGGCAAAGAATAATTCAAATGATAGTTTGCTAAAGGAATAAGATGTGAAAATAGTTTTGGATACTGATGTATCAAATGGAATAGGTTCCAAGATCGACTGAAATTTAATCCGTCCAAATGTACCAAATGCCCATCGGTTCTATCCGAAACTTTAGCCACCTCCCATGTGAATTTGGTATCAAAAAGAGATGGAGCAAATGTTTTGAGCCATTTCAAAAAATCAGTTTGAGGTAATATGCGCTGCATAATTCCAATTTCTTCCATACAAGGAGACAAGAAATCAGTCCCACTTGGTTCCCAATTAAAAGGACAATTTTCATCCTTTATGAATAAGCGAATCGCATTCTCTTTCAAACAATTTTGAAACGGCTGATTTTTAGTAAAAACAGCATAATCCCATGCAAGACTCAACCCAAACGCTGTGTTAGTATGAGTTCCAGCACGAACAGAATAAAGTAACTTGGGTAAAAATTCCATATACCTGTTCACTATCAAATCCGATAAAGGTTGTAAATTTTGCGCTAAATCTTTGGCATATGCATCTTGACTAGTAGCTAATTCCATCTGCAATTGTAGCAACCAAGCCCAACCGTAAGTACGCTCAAAGGACTTTTCATGTGGTTTAGAAAGATAATCTATCTCTAATTGGATATTTTTTTGAGATAAATTCGTTTGTAGCTTATTTATTATTTCTTCTCTGTGCGATAAATTAGGAAACCGATTTAATAAATACACCAAACTCCAATGGCCATGCACCGAAGAATGCCAATCAAAACAACCATAAAAAGAAGGATGTAATTGTTGAGGCGGTGCTATTTCAGCACTATTGGCTAATAATTGTTGTAATTTATTAGGATATTCCTGTTGCAAACACTTCAAAGGCAAAGAAGCCAAATGATTAGCTTGTTCCACACTCAGTTCTTGTGAAAATAGTGACGAACAAATGAAAAGTACGGTTATCGTAAAATAGCGCATAAAATAAGTTTTGTCCAAATATAATACAATAAACTAAAGCACAACAAAAATCAAAGTTTGTACCTTTGTAATTCAATTGAAAATAATGGAAAGAAAAATTAAATTGATTTGGGATTTTAGAGGCCCTGCAGCAGCAAAAACCGCCGAACATCATGAAATTCACCTGAAAGAATTCATTGCCATCGAAAAGTTACCCCTCAAGATTACGGGATTTGAAATACTAAATGAAATGTACGCTATTGCTTATATGGTGGTTACTGACGACTATATGATTGCAGTACGCGATGCCTTAAAACCACATCGCGGAGAAATTTACCAAGAGTAACTCGTAGTAAACTAGTTAGCCACCTCGCTAATGAATTTAATACGCATCAAACGCAATTCGTCAATATCGTATTCTCCATCAAATTCTTTGAGCGCATCTTCAATTTTATCCGATTCGGATTCCATAAAATAATCATGAATCTCTTCTTGCTGATCGTCATCTAACAAATCATCAACCCAATACTTGATATTTAATTTGGTGCCCGAATACACAATCTGCTCCATTTCTTTAATCAAATCGTCCATAGACATCCCTTTGGCAGAAGCAATATCGTCTAACGATAGTTTGCGATCGATATTTTGAATGATATACAATTTATTAGCCGAATTAACTCCTGTTGATTTCACAACCAAATCATCTGGGCGAATAATATCATTATCTTCAACATAACGACTAATTAATTCCACAAAGGGCGCACCGTATTTTTTAGCCTTCCCTTCCCCAACACCATGAATATTAATTAATTCATCTTGGGTAATCGGATATTTTAACGCCATATCTTCCAATGATGGATCTTGAAAAACCACAAAAGGCGGAACTCCTAATTTTTTGGCTACTTTTTTACGCAATTCACGCAACATTCCCATCAAAATTTCATCGGCAATTCCTGACGATTTAGCAGCAGTCACAATAGCATCGTCTTCGCTTTCGCTGTATTCATGATCTTCAGACATCATAAATGAAGTAGGATTTTTTATAAAATTCAATCCTTTATCCGTAATCTTAACGATACCATACGTCTCAATATCTTTAGCCAAATACCCTTCAACTAAAACTTGACGCAACAAAGCCATCCAATATTTTTCATCGTGATCGGCACCTGAACCAAAAAACGATTGCGAGTCTGTTTTATGTGCCTTAATTACGGCATTGACACGACCTATCAAAGTAAACACCACTTCTTTAGACTTGTATAAATGTTTGGTATCTCTAATTACTTCAAGCAATTGTACTACTTGATTTTTGGCTTCTACTTTGTTTTTCGGATTACGAACATTATCATCCATATCGGCTCCTTCACCTGTTTCACTATCGAATTCTTCACCAAAATAATGCAATAAAAATTTACGTCTTGACATCGAAGTTTCAGCATACGCCACTACTTCTTGCAACAATGCAAATCCAATTTCTTGTTCAGCAACGGGTTTGCCTGACATGAATTTTTCCAATTTCTCTACGTCCTTATACGAATAGTAGGCCAAACAATGCCCTTCACCTCCATCACGTCCCGCACGTCCTGTTTCTTGATAATAACTTTCCAATGATTTTGGAATATCGTGATGAATTACAAAACGAACATCAGGTTTGTCAATTCCCATACCAAAAGCAATAGTTGCAACAACTACCTCCACATCTTCCATCAAAAACATATCTTGGTGTTTTGCTCTGGTTTTAGCATCTAAACCGGCATGATAGGGTACTGCGCTTATTCCGTTCACTTGTAAAACCTCAGCAATTGCTTCTACTTTTTTGCGGCTTAAACAATAAATAATTCCCGACTTTCCTTTATTTTGTTTGATAAATCGAATGATATCCGATTCGATATTTTTTGTCTTAGTGCGTACTTCATAGTACAAATTAGGTCTATTGAAAGAGGCCTTAAAAGTAGTAGCATCTGACATATCCAAATTTTTCAAAATATCTTCTTGTACTTTCGGAGTAGCCGTAGCGGTTAACCCAATAATAGGCACATCTCCTAATTGCTTGATAATATGTCGTAAATTACGGTATTCTGGTCTAAAATCATGCCCCCATTCTGAAATACAATGCGCTTCGTCAATAGCAACAAAAGAAACTGTTACCGACTGAAGAAATTGAACATACTCCTCTTTAGTCAAGGATTCTGGAGCAACATATAATAATTTAGTGATTCCTGCAGAAATATCACTCTTAACCTGAGTAATCTCGGTTTTAGTCAAAGAAGAATTCAACACATGAGCAATACCATTCTCAGAAGAAAGACTTCGAATAGCATCTACTTGATTTTTCATTAAAGCAATTAAAGGAGATACCACTATCGCAGTTCCTTCTTGAATTAAAGCAGGTAGTTGATAACAAAGTGATTTACCTCCTCCAGTCGGCATAATCACAAAAGTGTTTTGCTGATTAAGTATACTTTTGACAACTTGCTCTTGCAGTCCTTTGAATTGACTGAAGCCAAAATACTTCTTTAATTCTTTGTGGATATCAATTTCGTTTGAATTCATTCTTTATTATGTGGTATTTTGTATAAATTTGCATCACATAAAGATACAATTTTCTTTTACAAACACAAATTTAACTATTCTGTTTTGATAACTACACCAAATATTTTGGCTAGCGCCAAGAAAACCATACTCTCAGAGAGCCTATCCATCTCAAAACTAGCTGATTTTCTCGACAACAACTTTGTAGAGGCGGTTCAAAAAATTTACCAATCCAAAGGAAGATTGGTGGTTACTGGGATAGGAAAAAGTGCCATTATTGCACAAAAAATGGTAGCAAGCTTCAATTCGACAGGTACACCT
>JAHEHJ010000122.1 GCA_024644655.1 Flavobacterium sp. | reverse complement strand
TTTCTTTTTACTATTTATCTCTGTTTTAAGAGCACCAGCTCAAAGTATAAGTCCCACAATAGTTAATGTGGGAGGAATAACAAGTAAAACGCTCGACTATAGCATAGGCGAATCTGCCTCCATAGCTTATTTCCAATCTTCAAATCAACTCACTTTAAGTTCCGGATTCATTCAATCATTCACGCCATTAGTGACAGGAATTGTTAATCGGGTTTTCGAGGAGGGTGAGAAGATGGTACTATCGCCAAATCCTGCCACAGATTATATAAGATTAAAAGGAGCTTTAGCTAAACCCGGATTCGTCGAATTTCACCTCATTGACCTACAAGGTCACATTCTTGATACCTACCCAACCACTTATTACATTAATTACCTCGAAAAGGAAATAAACATCTCCCATATGCAAGGAGGCACCTATTTCATTCGTCTAATCTATTCGTCCTCTGACGGCATAAAACAAGCTTTATCATTCAAATTCATTAAAATAAACTGATGAAAAAATCCCTTACTTTACTCTTCTTACTCGTTTCTTACTTTGTCTTTTCTCAAAACAACGGAATCAACTTCCAGGGCGTAGGCAGAAACTCATCAGGTGCAGTACTAGCTACACAAAAAATCAGCCTTCGCTTCTCCGTCGTTCAAGGATCAGAAACAGGAATAGTTGAATATGTGGAATCTAAAGAGGTTACTACAAATGCACAAGGCATTTTCTCCGTGGTAATCGGCGATGGAATCCAGATCTCAAAAACCGGAAACTTCACAGACATCAACTGGAAAATCAATCCTAAATTCTTAAAAGTTGAAATGGATCCCGCTGGAGGCACCAGCTTTGCAGCGATGGGAACCACCCGTTTACAATCAGTTCCATTCGCTTACTATGCAAATGGTGTAAATGCAGATAACGTAGATGGCGTATTATCCGCTTCTCAAGGTGGAACAGGCGTCGCTTCGATCTCTGCCTTAAAAACGGCATTGGGTATAGATCAAATCAATAATACAAGTGATTTAGCAAAACCGATTAGTGCAGTTACACAAACGGCATTGGATACCAAAGTGGATAAAGTAGATGGCAAGCAGCTTTCTACAAATGACTATACCTCAGCAGAAAAAAATAAACTAGCAGCAGTAAGTGGCACGAATACGGGGGATCAAGATTTAAGTGGATTAGCGACCATAAGTCAACTAACAGGTAAAGCTAATACATCAGATTTGGCGCTTAAAGCACCTCTAGCGTCTCCTACGTTCACAGGCACAGTTTCAGGCATTACTAAAGAGATGGTTGGACTTTCTAATGTAGAAAACACATCTGATTTAGCGAAGCCTATTAGCTCAGAGACACAAAGGGCATTGGATACGAAGGTTTCCGTTTCTACTTTTACAACTACTCTGGCATTATATGAAAATTCAATACATAAATCTGCTGCAGCTGATTTAGGTGGTACATCCCCGAGTGACGTCTTATACCCAACTCAAAAGGCCGTAAAGGATTATATAACTGCAAATAATGCAGCCGGAGGTATCGCGGATGGTAGTATAACGAGTATTAAAATTGCTGATGCGGCTGTGAATTTTCAAAAATTACAAACAATACCGGCAAATACAATACTAGGCAATACGACTTCTAATCAAGCAAGTCTTCAAGCAATAACTACCACAGGAACTGATAATGTCGTATTATCCAACAGGCCTACATTAGTATCACCTAATTTAGGACAGGCAACTGCAACTAGTATTAATAATGTTTCTATTAATACTTTAAACGGAACAGCATCAATTACTGTAAGAGGAGAAACCACATTACGTGGTAATAATAATGGTGATGATGCTCCAAATCAGCGTTATGAAAATATATTAGCAGAGGGGATTGTAAGTTTAACTACGAATCAAGCCATTGATGGTCAAAAAACATTTCAAAATAATTTAGTAATGGGTAATATTGGAGGACTTGCAGGTACTTTATCTCCAACAACTATAGATTTTGCAAATGGTAGTAGAATTGGTGATATACAAAATATTTTAGATGACGATCCGGATGCTAATGGGTCTATTGATTTGTACGCGCCAGATGGAGCAAAATGGGTGCAATTAAATTATGGTAATACGAATTATTTAGAACTTAATAATAATGCTATTAATTTTTGGGTAAATGATAATGAATGGGAATTCAACAGTATAGGATTAACTAAGATCCCTTATCATACTTTTTTGGGGGGGAATTTATATTTTAGTAAGGATGGAATAACGGAAAATCATAATGCAAGTATTGAAAGTAATGGACCTCTATTAAAGATTAAAGCAAGGAGTGAAACATCCCAAGAAGATGTTGATGATGTTGATTATGGAATTCAATTAAATTATGCAGATAAAAGTAGAATAGATTTGCTAGATGATTTTATAGGTTCTGCCATTATCGATTCGGTTAATGGACAATCTTCTAATTTAATGCTTTCAAAGAATAGTTTGTCTTTTGATTTTTTTGATGAAGTCAATTCTAACGGTAATCATTGGGCTTTTTACGGTGATGATGGTTCTTCTTCATTTCCAGGAGAAATAAATGTACATAATGGAGATCTAAGCATTAATGAAGGTGATTTTAATTTAATTCACGGAAAATTTGAGGCAAATGCTACAACCGGAATGACTGGCGATGTACTTACAATTGACAATAATGGATTTCCTGTTTGGCAGGCTCCTGCAGTTTCTTCTGGAAGTGGCTCTATTGCTGGAATTAGTTCCATGAATAATCTATCAGATCTTTCTCAAATATTTGCTGTTGGAACAGCCGGTGCCGATTTTAATATATCAAGTACTTCTGGCATACATACTTTCAACATCCCCGATGCAAGTACAACTAATCGAGGATTATTAAATAGTACTGATTATACAAGGTTTAATAATAAGCAAGATGCAATGGATTATGTGACAGATTCTAGAGGAGGGTATTTAAGGTCTGTTGATTTTAATATTTTCAAAAACAAACAAGATTTATTAACAAATCCTATAACTGGAACTGGATCAAGTGGTCAACTATCATTTTTTAATGGGACTAGTTCAATGACATCAAGTTCAGATTTAGTTTGGAATGAATCAGATAAAAGGTTAGGGATTGGAACAAATACTCCTGAATCGCCTTTGCACATTAAACAAGGAACATATAATGAATTTGGCTTATTGTTAACTTCACCTGAACTTCCACCTAGTTATATAGATCCTAATGCTCCAGCATATGGTTCTTCAATTGGTTTTGTATCAAATGTTGGAGCAGGAACGGTTTCAAATTCGGGTTCATTTCAACTTGATGTCGTAGGAAATATGGTATTTAGAACTAAGCAATCAGGGATGTACTTTGATAACTTTGATGGAAATGGAAATGGCTTTATTAGTTTTAGAGTGGGGCCTGAAGGTGGTCCATATCATGGAATGAATTTAGATAAAGATGGTAATCTTCAAGCTGATGGTAATGTTAAATCAGGATCTGTCATTTTGACTTCGGATCTTCGATTAAAGAAAAATATTAAACCAATAACTAATTCGTTAACTACTATTCAAAAGTTAAATCCTGTAAGTTATGAGAAAAAACAAAGTATACAAGCTACAGATTATACAAGAATAGAAAACGGCTTCATTGCTCAAGAATTACAAAAGGTACTTCCTGACTTGGTACATGAATCTGCTGATAATGATAAGTTGTTGAGCGTTAATTATACCGCTATTATCCCAATTCTAACAAAAGGGATTCAGGAACAACAGGCTATTATTGAAGACCAAAAAAAGCGCTTAGATACACTTGAAAAGTTAGTAAATGAGTTAATAAAAAAATAAAAGTTTATTTATTTATGGTCAGAGGCATATATTTAAACTAGTAGCTCAGGGTAAAATTTGAGCTGCTCATTCAAATAAAAAAATTCACCCTAAAACCTCAACCCATCATCTTTCCCCGTCGAGAAAGCCTTCGAGTAATCGATTTTGCGAACCTGCCCAGCGATGTAATTAATCCCTTGCAACAAGTGGTTCAAGTAGGTCGGTTCTTGGTAGTTTTCTTTCGCGTGGCCTAGGGTGGTGACCCAGATGTGACCGCCTTGGAAATTTTGGGTCCAAACCGCTGGGAAATAGTCGCCGTAAACGCCTTTGTGTTTCGTGATGAGGTCTTTTTGAGACTGATCAAGGGTGGTGACGTCATGCATCATTAGTGTTTGGATGCCAGGGTAAAGTTCAAAACCAAAATAGCATTCATCTTCTTTCGTCCATTTTAAAGGGACACCTTGTAGGGACGGGTGAGAGGGTGCGATGTTGATGACTGAAAAGGGTTGAAACTTAGCGTGCCAGGAGAAAGTTTCGCCTACCATCGACTTGAACCAGCTCCATTTGCGTTCTGTGCCCGTTACCGAGTGCACGCCCACGAATCCGCCACCGGCTTCGATGTAGCGGCGGAAAGCGACGCGCTGGGCGTCTGTGTCGAATACGTCGTTGTTAGTGGAGGTGAAGATGATGACTTTGTATTTGGCCAAATGCTGTTCTTCAAAAACCGCCGGATCGGCAGAGACATCTACCTTAAAGTGATTTTCAGAGCCTAACTTCTGAACTGCGGCCACCGCAGAGGGAATATTATCGTGCACGTAGCCAGGGCCATTTTTCGTGTAGACAAGAACTGAATAAGAAGTCTTTTGCGCGAATGATGCGAAAGATGCAAAAGCAAAAAGCAGAAATAATGTCGTTAATCTCATTTTACGCCGTATTTATCAATTAAATAAATGATGGCTGCCATGTTCACGGCGCCTAAATGCAATTCTCTTTTGTTCACGTTTTCGAACACGTCCGTCTTGGCGTGGTGTAAATCGAAATAGCGTTGGCTGTCTGGGATAAGTCCAGCTAAGATGGATTCTTTATTGATGCCGGCCATCGGGGCAATATCCGTACCGCCACCGCCAAAAGTAATCTCAGAACCGTAAGGCTTTAATAGGGGAGTCCACGTTTAGAAACGGGCGAATTGAGCAGGAGGGGCCGTAATTCCGATGGAACGAGGAGTGAAGCCACCCTCATCACTTTCGATGACAAAAATGTGGTTCTCCTTGTTGATTTTAGCTTGGTTCGCATATTCCTTGCCACCACGTGCGGCATTTTCTTCGTTAGCGAATAGGACAAAACGGATGCTACGTTTTGGTTTGTAATTTAACGCTTTCATGACACGCAATACTTCCATCGTTTGGACGATGCCGGCGCCATCGTCGTGTGCGCCCTCATTCACGTCCCAGCTGTCTAAGTGACCGCCTAGGGTGATGTATTGGTCTGGGAATTCGGATCCGCGGATTTCTGCAATTACGTTATTGTCATCCGCCTCTGGAAGGAAGAAACCGTAGGTTTGCACTTGGGCTTTGATGGTTCCTTTTTTGGCCAAAGCATACAGCATCTTCGCATCATTCGGACCTAAAGCCACCGCT
>JAHEHJ010000121.1 GCA_024644655.1 Flavobacterium sp. | reverse complement strand
TGGAAACGTACATTTGTAAAACATTTAAAGGGGGGCACAACGTAAAAAATTAGTGCCAAATGTCGTCAAGTCAAAAATCAAACTTCTCGCTGGTTGTTTACATCAGCAGAACAAAAGCAAAAAAGAACGGTGAAGTTCCCGTTCTCATGAAAATCAACATCAATGGAGAACGTGTAGTTTTACAGCTCCAGCGAAGTATTCAGCCCAAAGACTGGGATTCTAAACGCGCCAAAGTAATTGGCCGCTCTCACGAAGCACGTGAATTCAATGATTACATTGATTCCGTGATCACCCGAACTCGCCAAAAGTACAGCGAGCTTATTACCATGCACGATACCGTTACTCCGCAACTTTTGCGTGATGCAGTACTCGGAGTAAACACAGCAAAAGCCAAAATGATTATTGAAATTTGGGAAGACCACATTGAGGGACTTCGCAAATTAATCGGAAAGGAAAGCACCTACGCTACTTGCCAAAAGTACAATGCCGCCAAAAATCATTTCTCCAATTTTCTAAAAATCAAATACAAAGCCAGCGATGTGCCGATTAAATCCATCGACCATTACATGGTTACTGAATTTGGTATGTATTTGAAAACAGAGAAGGGTTGCAATTTTAACACCACCAACAAATTCCTTCAAAATCTTAAAAGGATAACGTATCGATGCCTTCGGCATGGATGGATATTGAAGGATCCATTTGCAGGCATCAGCTTAACCATGAAAGAAGTTGACCGCCCCTATTTAACCGAAGATGAATTAAAATCCATCATGGAATATAACTCGTCTTTTGATAGAATTACCAGGGTTAGGGACTTTTTTGTGTTTTCTTGTTTTACTGGTTTGGCTTATGCTGACGTAAAAAAACTCAAACGCTGTGAAATAGAAAGGAACGAAGCTGGCTATTGGATTAAAACCAAAAGACAAAAAACGGGAGGACGCGCAAACGTGCCATTATTGGACGTTCCAATGCAAATCATAAACAAGTACGTTGAATTGGATTTGCTTGAAGCAGAAGACCTCGTATTGCCCATATTGAGCAATCAAAAGATGAATGCCTACCTAAAAGAGTTAGCAGACTTCTGTGGCATCACTAAAAAGTTATCATATCACATCGCTCGCCACACATTTGCAACTACGTTGACCATGATGAATGGAGTACCGATTGAATCGGTAAGTAAAATGCTTGGACACAAAAACATTACAAGTACCCAGCACTATGCCCGAATTGTAGATAAAAAAGTAGGTGAAGATATGGAGCGACTTTCCTCCAAAATAGGAAGTCGATTAGCAATGTCGTTTTAAACTTAAAGCCCTGGAAATCCCAGGGCTTTTTTTATACCCAATTAGACCAGTTTAGAAAATGGAAGAGAAATTTAGAATAAAATCATACGGTTACGGGGAGCTAGCTCAGATGTATTTCCCGAACATATCGAAGAAAAGTGCCAGTGCTCAATTACGCAGATGGATCAAAATCAGTGACACGGTTTTACCACTGCTACAGAGCTTGGGTTACAAGCCAGGTAATCGTTTATTGACACCAGTACAAGTCAAAGCTATTGTGGAGGAGTTTGGGGAGCCGTAAGGTTGTTTACGGTTTGCAGCTACAAGAAGGGCATAACTTTTACCACAAAACTTGATTTGAAGCACAAAGCTTCATTTAAACACTGAACCGCTTCTTTCTTGTATGCGCTGTGGTTATTGTCAAGCTAAATTTTATATATCTTGCTCACAAATTTATATGCTCGTTTTTCGCCTGTTTCAGGATGAGCCCAATCATCTATTTCTTTCGGTATTGAAGTTACTATATAAGCATTATCGAAATGAACAGAATCATTATTTCCATAAAAATCAGGGTCGGTCACCGAAATTCCTTTAATTCTAAACTTTGCTTTATGCCAATTAAAATCAATTTTCCATTTATCATTATTGTTTCTATAAATATCAACCTCACTGACTTTTAAAATTGATTCTGAAGGCATATTTACAGCATTGAATTCCTCTTCATTAAGGAATGCCTTGTAATTTCCCCAAAAATTGGTGTAGGAATATTTTTCAAATACCCAATCTAACACATCTTGAGTTTTACTTTCAGTTTTTCTACAGGAATTATTATCAATGACCCAATTTTCTTGTTGTTTACCTTGTGGCATAGGTCTGCCATCAAACTCAATAATATCAAGAGGTTTTGCAAAGTCAATTTCTCGTCCTTGAATAGCCCCTGCATGACCATCATCTTTAACTATCCGTATCCATTTGCTTGGCTCGTCTAAATCAAGACCGCCAGGACACAGGCCGCCAGTTTTGCAACTAACTGCTAACAATAATACTCTCTTTCTCATTTTAAATGTCCTCCAAGTTTAATTTCGTTGCCAAATTTTTTAAGTACCATTTCTGTTATTAACCTACGATGGCATTTTTCTGTAGTATGTTCAGAACATAGAAGGACTACGTTTTTGAAACCTTTAAATTGCTCTACAAAGTTTCCAATTTTGGATTTATTCTCTAAATACTTATTAAACTCTATTTCGAATAATTTATAGTCTTTACTCATGGCAGACCCTTTCGTCCTTACCTCTTTGAGTAATTCATTTTGAGGGGCTAAGTCTACCCTATGCACATACTTGCAACCATTTGCCAATTTATCTAAGAAAAAAGGCAAATCCTTTTCAAATGCAAATCTTGATAATTGGCCATTAGGATTTAGCCTAACATCAATTAAACAATCTATTTTATTGTCTTTTAATAATCCAAAAAACTCTTCTGCGGATTTTTGGGTAAATCCTATACTAAATAAATTCATCATATTCTTTTTGATTGTTTTGATTGTTAATTTTCTTTTTCCAGCCATGCATTAAATTCCAATATCTATCACAGAAGTCAATTGTTTTATCTTGTATAGAATCACCAAAATAATTATCAATTTTTGCTGGTTCAAATATGCTAGAATTCAAGACATCTAATTTTTTAATTTCCGTTTTATTTAAAACTATTTCTGACAATTCCTTGTTTAATTTTTCACTATTCACAGTTATAATTTCACCATTTTGATTTTTAGTTATATGCACTACTTCTATCCAATCGCCAAACTTTTCCTCAATTTTTTTACTTACCAAAAAAAATCTGTGACAGTCAATTGGTCTTTTCTCGCTACACATAAGTGCTAGTGTGTAGCTGTTATCATATGCACTTTCGATTCTCTTTATTCCTTCTGAAAAATATTCATCTGTTCTAAATTTTTTAAAATCAACGATTTCTTCATATTCATAAAGCTCAGTATTTTCAGGTCTATTGCTTTTTGTTATTGGAAAGATATCTTCAAAAAAGATATCAGAAGCTTTAGAAAAAACATCTTGCGTAGGACTTGCCTTTGCTCCAAGCTCTGGCATATGCCCATATGAAATTGAAAAATGTTTACCTGCAACTTTTAAATTGTCGGCATTACATTGCGGATACTGTTTTGAATAGGGCATAGAACGAACATCAACTAAATGAGTCACATTTAACTCTTTCAAAGTCTTAAACATTTTTTCAATGTCAATTACTGCTCCATTTTGAAATAACGTGTAGCCAATTGTGTATAATTTACTCTTCTCCATTTTATATAATACCTAAATTGGTGTTTTCATTAAAAGTATCAATAATCGTTTTTGTAAATTTTATTTCGATTGTATTTTTTTTATCATTTTCCTTGAACAAATCGGAATATTTAGCAATCATTTCACTAACCTTTTGATTGTATTCTGTCTGCTGGTAATCAATGAATATCTTAGTTATATTTAATGTTTTCTTAATGTACAGCAAAATAAACTCTTCAAGTCCTAATTCAAAATATCTACAACTAATTGCCCAATTGTTAATGTGGACAATGTCGTTTGTTTTACTAAATGTTAAAGCCGAGCAAATCCCCAGATTTTCCCCATTTTCTCTAATTATTTCAAAATATAATGATGATGCATCATCATTAAAGTTTTCATCTTTAAGTGAAAATTTAAATTGGTTCGTCTTAGAGTACATTTTTATTGATTCAAAATGCTTGTTATCATTCAATACCTTAACATTGAGATTGGGCAAAGAATTTTGGATTCGTTCCGTTTGTATTATTTTATATTGCTTTCTTCTATTCTGCGAATTTATAGACAACTCGCCTCGTTCAAATATACACCCAGCAATTAATTTAGTAACTAATTCATTATGATTTCCCCATTCTGGGACAAACACTTCTTTCCATTTTTGTTTCACTTCATCTCTCACTATTTGATTATCGTCAATAAAGACGATTGAACTTGGCAAAATAGAAAGCTGTTCTGATATAATTCTAATATTTTCACTTTTATCGTTGTTATTTGCAATGATACAGTCAATCTGATTTTTTAATGGAAAAATATTGACATCTAATTTATCAATTAATGTTTCCACCATTTTAGAATCGTTTCTTGAAGATATAGCAATGAAAATGCCCAACTCAGCTGCTAAGACTTTAACAAATTTCATGAATTCAATAAAAGGCATTGCCTTTTCAGAGTTCATGTTTTCTATAATCTTATCGATTCCATCTTCAGTAAGAGTTCCCTTCCACAAAGTATCATCTAAATCCAGTACAACAGCTTTATATAAAGTTTTTAACTTGCAAATTATTTGTGCAACAATCCTAGTTATGAATATTCCAATGAGATGTATGTCTGTCTTACTTGAAAGTTCGACTATGGTCGGTAAATTATGAATTGGATATTTAAAGTTGAAAGATATATTCTTTGTAATATTTTTACAAGTAATGTCGATTTCATTAAAATTTTCTTCGTTGCCTTTTAATTCTATGTTAAAATTATTGTCCTTGAGTTGTCTAAACAACCAAGTTAAATTATTATCCTCTTTAGGAGTAAATTTCTTTAGTCCTGAAATTGCTATTATAAATTCGTCTTTATTGTAGTTCCGAAATTTTTTGACAAAGTCATTTATGTAAACGCATAGAAAGGAGTTGTCAATATTTTGAAACACCTGATTAGTTGCATTTGTATTGTTATTTTCTGACTTAGCCATTTTATTTTATCATTTTCAATCGTGTTTTGACTGTTTTTTCCAAGTTAGTTTCTTCTTACACTAATGTCAGTCCTCACCATAGCACATAACTTGTTTATACCCGTTACAAACTACGCAGAGCCATTCTAAAAAAGAGTGATTTGCTAAAAATTTGTATCGTTTTATTCTTTATTAATTCTCAGTTTATTTTTATTTTAATTGCTTTCAAAGATAACATTTTAGCTTAATAAATTTACATACACCTTTACACACCCCCTTCTGCCTTTTCTACAGTTTTTCAATACAGAAGTTTGTATCCTAATCGATACAAGACTTCATGCAACATCACACACATACTGCATTATTTACCACCGTTTCGGGTGTTGTCGGTGGCGTTGGCAAAGCGATTTCCGCTAAGCCTTTAT
>JAHEHJ010000118.1 GCA_024644655.1 Flavobacterium sp. | reverse complement strand
CGTAAAAGGACCAATTTGAGAATCGCCTTCGAGTAAATAGTATTGTTTCATAAATTAAATTTTTGAAATGACAAACAACAAAGATTTCAAATTAAAAAACAATAAATGAAAAAATCATCAGAGTAATATTACCGTTTTAACTTACCTTATTTATTACATAGATTTGATTGGGCTAGGATATTTGCTTGAGTGCTCAGATTTATTATGACAAAGGTGAGCATATAAATAAGTAAGTAGCAAGCATCAGACGACACAAAACAAAACAAAACAAAACAAACCAAAAACAAATTCTGCTTTATATGGCAAAACAAATAAAAACACCAGAAGAAAAACTGAATACCAAAATTAAAAAATTAATTGCGGCAGATAGTTCTATTTCACAAAGCGGTAAGAATACCAAAAACATAAAGGTTGAAGGAAAAACATTATTTAGTTTCAATAAAAATGTAATTAAATATACTAAAAAAAGATATTATCCTTCAAAAGTAGAAAGTATAATTGAAGAAGACTTTGAGGTTCAATTTTTGTTAACAAATGAAAATCTTCCATTGTTAGGAAGCAATATTGCTAATCCGCCAAACGGCGCAAGAATTGTTTTAGATTTATTTCGCAAATCGGGAAGACCAACTATTAACAATATCGTAATAGGTAGCATAACAAACGTAGTTGACAATACAAATCTAAAAGTCACCAAAGACTTTTACGAAATAGTTTTAAAAATTTACAAGGAAGAAAGTAGAGATAAGATGGTTCGATTTAACAACAGAATGCAGCCACTTTTGCAATCTAAATTTAATTTAACGACAAGTACTCGATATATTCAGAGAGATTTCTCTATTTTACTTCAAGAGGTTATTGCGAGTGGTCAGGTTACGCAGCAAGATATTATGACTTTGACAAGTCAACTTGAAAGTGGCAACAACATAAATGTAGTCGTTGAAAAACAAATTGTAAAACAAGCTGAATGGCTCATTGAAAAAATTCAAGAAATACTTGATGAAGGGAAATTAACCACACCTAAGGCAAAAGACCTTGGAAATAAATTCTTTGGATTTCCGAAAGTTTCAATAAAAGGTCCAGAACATTTAATGGAAATGATACTTACAAAGTATGGGAAATACACTTTGTTTGGCGTTCCTATACTACTTAACACAGACAAGTATGTAATTCACGCAGGAGACATGACAAGGTCGCAATTTGACCTAATACTTATCAATCACCTTTCAGATTTAGAGGTTGTTGAATTGAAGCGACCTGACACTACCGTTCTTGAATTTGACGAAAACAGAGGAAAGTTTTATGCCTCAAAAGATTTGTCAATAGCTGTTTCCCAAGCAGAAAGATATATTTCCGCAGTTTACAAAGACAACGATGAAGATTATAAAATCAATAACCAAAAAATAAAGGACTTTTTAAATAGCAAAATTGGAGGCTCTATGACGGTTGAAATTTGCAGACCGAAAGCACTAGTTGTTCTTGGTTCTTACTTGACCATTGCACCTGACTATGACAATCTTAACCCAAAGACAAAAAAGAAGTTTACAAAACTGGCATACAACACGAACTATTTACAAGCATACAAAGAACTTAAAGAAGCATATAAAAACATTCACATCTTGACATATTCTGAACTCATTGACAATGCAAGAACAAGGTTATTGACAGATGAAGAAGCAGAAACTAACTAATAAATTTGCCAGCCACTAACACGAATTTTGCTTCAGGCAGAATGACATGCAAAATGAAACTTTGTGCTTCGTTTCAAGTGCAGTGTTAGCAGACAGTTTTTGTGCTCCGAAACCCGCCCGAAAGCAAAGCCCGAAAAGGTTATCGGCAACTCTTTGGCGATACTGCAAACTAAAAACTGACAAGCAATGAACAACCATATTACAATAGACGGACAAACAGTTTCTTTTGAATTTCCCGATACAACAAGAATCTCTCCCCTCTCCTACAACTTCCAATTTAAATCAAACACAAATAAGCAATAACAAGCTACTCCTTCACTACCCTTCCTATACCTATCAGTTCTTGTGCTGTATTGTAAGCGCGGATTTGGTAGATGCCATTAGCCTGTTTACTTAAATCAATGAGCGGTTCTGTTTGCTGGATGATGAGTTGCCCCATAGCATTGTATACATATAGCATTCCTTCTTTAAACTCAGCTACTTGCAGCATGCCTGTTGTAGGGTTGGGATAAATACTTAAGCTTGGTGTGTTTAAGCTATTGATTGTTAAAGTGAGGAGGTTATAGTTGGGTGATAAACTTTTGCAACCATTCTCATTACCCACCATCACATAATACAAACCTGCTTGCGTTGGTGTATAATATTGCCCTGTAGCGCCGGGGATGAGTACGCCATTGAAGTACCATTGATAGCTGTAAAAGCTTATCGGTGAAAATAACTGCGTGCCATTCCAATGAATGATGGCTACCGGTGCCGTGTTTACCGTTATGGTAATGGGTGATGAAGTGCGTGCGCAATAGCCATTACTCACCTTCACAGTATAGTAGCTACCAATGGTAGCTGTATAGGTTGGATTGGTAGCGCCTGCAATGTCAAAGCCATTCATGGTCCATTGATAGGTATAGCCTGCTCCGGTAGTAGCTTGTAGCAAAGCCCCTTGTCCATTGCAGATCACCGTAGTGTTGGGGGTGCTGATGCTGGCTATAGGTGCGGGTACTACTTGTATTTGTTGAGCCGTGCTTGTGCCTACGCAATTACCCATATGCAGTTCGCAGATATAGGTACCACTCTGTGTTGCTTTATAGCTAGCTTGTAAGGCGCCTGCAATGATGGTTCCATTCTTATACCACTGATAGCTATATGAGTTAGGAGCGTTCACTTGCAAGCGCACACTATCGCCGGCACAAAAGGTCGTTGGCCCTTGTGCTTGTGTACTCAGGGTTGGTAGGCTGCCCACACTAAGCGTGAAGCTTATGCTACTTTGCAAGCCATTGCTATCTGTTGCTTGGATTGTAATTAAGGAGCTTCCGCTTTGACCAGCTGTGGGGATGAAGTGAAATTGTTTTTGCGTATCTACGCTACTGATGCTGAGCCCACTTAGGGGTAATAGGGCTGGATTGCTAGAGCTGATGCTGTATTGCATATGCACCGGTGTTGTTTCGCTATCTACCACTACAAAACCAATAGAATCGGCGGTGCAGAAATTGGCATTAGCTATACTGCTAATGATAGGTGCGGTATTGGGTTTTAGTGTTTTGAAAGTACTATCGGCAGAGTAAAAGGTACCTAAGCTATTGGTTGCATAGGCTCGAATATAATAAGTGGTATTGGGTTGCAGGCCAGCAATGGGTGCGCTAAAAGGACCTGTGCCTGGAGCCACCGGTGTAATATTACCCGAAGGTTGAGGGCTAAGCCCATAGCAAAAGCCTCTTTGCGTAATGGGGAAATTAGTAGTATTGGATACCCATGATTGGCTGTTTAAGGTTGCTGTGGTATAGCTTATTTGTGTAGCCCATGGACGAACTATGGTTGGACTGAATAATAAGGAATTGATGATGTTGGGGAAACGAATAAAATTATAATACATATCGTTATAAAGAGGTGTAGTATGATACAAAGCAGCATTAGTATCCGTGCTTAAAGCAAAATAAATACTATCCTTAAAACCACATGCAGGATACGGGAGATCTGGAAATGGGATACACTTTTGATTAAAAATTTTATTATTTCCTAAAAAATAAAAATTGTTGTTATTATTAAACGGGAAAAAGGTAGTATCTGTAAAATAAATCTTTCCATTCTCTGCTAATTGCATCCAATTTCTACAATTGTAAAAACTATTAGATTGAATCCAATTACCTGCAATTGGAGAAGAAGTAGTAGTAAAAATGGAAGTCGATGAAAGTGTAGTAGGATAGGTTCGAATTGGAGTTTTTACATTATTTAAAATATTGAGCTGTATGAGTTGATTAGTATCAAACGCATATAAATAATTTCCATTGGGTGAAAATTCTAAAAAGGATAGCACAGAGGCATATTGAAAGTCCTTAAACAAATTAAGCTGACCTGTAGTTTTATTAAAATTACACAGTTCTAAAGTGAAGTGTTTAAATGGATAATTAAAAACTTGTCCCAAAAAGGTATCCACACCATTATTAAGTCCCAAAGCAAGCATCGTACCCGCAATATTACTTTTTAATACTCCAGGAGTTGCCCATATATTTTGCGGCAAATGATTACCAATGGTGCTACTTACTGGTGTAGTATTAATCTGTCCATTAGCATCTATATCAAATGCAAAATACGTACTCGTTGTATCATGGCACAGTAACCAAAAGTGATTGTTTTGTGGATTGCGAACCGCATTGAGCGGCCCACCCCATAAACCCGATTTTAATAACACGTTTTTTTGCGAAGCCACCACATCACCTTTCCCATTGTTTAAACTCATATCAATAAGACTATAATAGAGATTATAAGGTGAAGGATTATAGCCTGAAAAACTAGTTAAAGTTGGACGTAAAGTAAAAAGTAAAAATTGATTATCATTAGCTGAAACTGGAACCGATAATATACAAGTAGAAATATGATTATTGTAATAGCCTAAAGTAAAAGTAGCTGTATTAATTGAGCCTAAACTTAAATAAATATTACTATTTGGAATATAACTATTAGGCATGGGCATAAAGGTACTATCATAAATAATGCCAGTTTGGTCTATATAAAATAAAAAGCGACCTGTTTTAGGAGAACTAATAATACTGTTTGGAGATTCTCCTAACGCATTTAAAGTATAAGAATTAAATCTAATATTGAAAGGTAAAGCACCTCCCACTTGAGCTAAATTGGGTGTATCATTAGCCGTAAAGGTTGCCATTGTTCCTGTATTGGTAATCCAATTTTTATAGTAACCGCCGTTTTGAGCAGCGACAAATTGAAAACTAAAAAACAGAATGTAAAATAAAACTCGAAATTTCATACGCTTTATTTTAAAATAATTAACCTTAGACACAACTAAAGTTAAAACAAATTAAAAATAATATCAACTTATAAGATGGGGATTTCTCCCCAAATCTTTTATTTATAAATTACAATAGCTACTAACTATTGAACACATATTGGAAAATGCTTTTTAAAACCTGAAGTATTAGTAAGCGTTAAAAAATACATTCCTGGGGGTATAGAAGTTAATGTATACGTGAACTCAGAACCACTATTGCTGATAGTAGATGAAGAAAGCAATTGTCCTTCTATATTCTTAAGCTCCAATTGTAGTGTACTATTTGCAATCCGTTCATCATTTAAATTCAAATTTATAACAGAATTAGAGTAGGCAGGATTTGGATATATACGAATTTCATTGTTTAAATACTGTGTAAATCGTCAGCAAAAAGTGGACAAAAGTATTACTTAACATAGTTATACTTTTTAACCATTAAATTGCATAAAATGAAAGCAAAAGAAACAAAGAATGCGGAAGCAGTAATAAAGGACA